>NZ_JBHUDE010000036.1:0-49073 GCF_042678205.1 Oceanobacillus luteolus | reverse complement strand
TCTTTTGTTAGCATCGTTCATTGGCATAACCTCCAGATTTTTTTCTAAAGAGATTATCTCAAGAACGGATATTTAATAGAAGGTGTTCATTGTTTGACGCTTACCATTTTAGAACATCGCTAACTGATGCATAGCTAGATCCTGATTTATACCGCCATGTCGCCCTGGAAGTATACGAACCACCATTATCATCTCTGTCATTAATAGTGTTACCAAAGTTTACACTCCTACTCCACGGGCCAGATAATTCTGTTTGTGGAATAACAGAATCACTTATTTCATTATCTTTGGTAGTCGATCCTTCAAAAATTAATTCACTTCCATCATCATATTTTAGTTTGATAATATGATTTGCATTAGTATTTTGTTCTCTTTTATTTTGCTGGTTAATGAATTCTTGAACTTGTTGTAAATCGTCAATACCTGCGTTTAAAGATTCATTTTTACTCAAGATAGCTTTCAAGGCTTTTTTATCTAAGTTATCAAGAGCTTCATTGGCAAGTTCTTCATGGTTAGCTTTAACATATGCATTAGAATAATCTTCTACATCACTAAAATCTACAGTAATATCATTCTTTTCTAACTGATTGGTAAGGATATCTATCTTCGCGTAATATTCTGCTTCTTCTATTGAGAGTCCATTTTTAACTAATTCTTCAACAATATCCTCTTTTGTTCTGTTTTCATGTCCTAATTGCGTTTCGTAATTAATTTGCACACCTTCCAAATGATTAGCCGTTTCATCGTTGGCTGATACAGAAGTAATTGCTGAAGTGAAAATAAAAATCATTGACAAACTTAATACCCCAATCCGTTTCATCACTTAAAATTCCTCCCCCTATTTTTTGTGATTTTTAAATCTAACTTTAACCCCTTCTCCTTTCATTTAGTGTAAAAATTATATAAAGCCAGCTGGACTTTATAGATATAAATATCAGTTTCAATATGTTCTCTCTGCTAAATTTAATAGAATTGTAACATCCTTTAATATTAATTTGTTGATTTTTCAGAGAAATTCCATATTTTCCTAAAAAAATGTATTTTATAAATTTAAACTGATGTTAGAAGGGAAATTTATGAAAATATTTTATTAGGTAGTATTAATTATTGTATTCGTTTTGCAAGATCCGTTATAGAAAATGACGTACAGTTATAAGAGATATTAAAGCTAGGGAGCCATGGGCGTATAGAACTTATAGTTAAATCACTAAATTTAGTCAGGAGGAATTATATATTCCTAGAGTAATAGGAAATATTTTCATGATTTATTGTTAATTTTAACTTTAAGTACTGATTTTTGAATGAAGTTGGGAAAATGGAAACAATATAGTAAAAAAAACAGAGGTCGATTATAATGGGTACATAGGAGGTTAATGCATAAATGGTCAGAAATATAGGAGATAAGATTAGATATCATAGATTAAAATTGAAAATGACACAATCTGAACTGTCCGAAGGCATTATATCTGTATCTTATTTATCTAAAATTGAAAAAGGTTCTGAAAGACCATCAAATGAAATAGTAAACTTGTTAAGTAAGCGATTAGACATAGACCTTAGTGTCGATAATAATGAAAAATATTTACCTATATTAGAAAAGTGGTTTACCTGTTTACTGATTGGTGATTTAGAACAATCAATTAAGTTATATGATGAATTAGATAGGATAATAAACACTCTAACCAATACTCATTTAATAAATCTCTTTGAAATACATAAGATTAGTTATTTCTTGCTTTGTCGTAAGGATAAAGAGGCAGAGATACATTACCATAACTTAAAGTCTAATTTAAGAAATCTTAATGGTAAGGAATGTTATTATTGGATGAAGTTTAGTGGGGACTATTTTTATTCGAAATTATCCTATAATAAAGCTCTAGACTTTTACCAACAATCAGAGAAAAATTTATATCATGATTTATTTAATAAAACAGAAGAAGAAAACGATCTGTACTACTTAATATCTCTTACAGCAAGTAAGTTAAGAAAGAACTATCTTTCCATTTATTACGGAGAAAAGGCTTTGGGGTATTATCGAGACAATTATGAATTAAAGAAATCCGCTAAAAATCATATCTTGCTTGGGATTTCTTATCGACGAATAGGGGAATGGGATAAAGCTAAAGAGCAGTATGATTTTGCATTGTATATTAGTGAGACAATAAAAAATGATAAAATTTACTCTTTGTGCATGCAAAATTTGGGAATGCTTTATTCAATGATTGATCAAAATGATAAAGCTATTGAATATTACTTGAAAAGTTATGAATTAAAGAGTAATGAAAACAAAGAAACGAAAATAGTAACTATATCGAGTTTAATGAAACAGTATTATAAAATGGGAAATTTAGAAGAAGCAAAGATTTGGCTTAATCAAGGCTTGAAAATAACCAAAGATATGAACTCATCAGATTCAGTCTACGTATTAGAATTTAAAGTATACCTCCAACTAATCTATGGTATTGAAAGTTCATTTGAAGAATTAATTGTAAATAACATTTTAGACTTTCTTGATGATAAAGAATTGTATTATGAAAAGGCTGACTATTTACGAATGCTGGGTGATTACTTTTATAAACAAAAGAAATATAAAATAGCTGCCGATTATTACGTCTCAGCTAATGAAACACTAACAAAAATATAAAAAGAATAGAGGAGAGAAATTTGAAGAAATTATTAAGAATACTATTCCTGTCGCTTGGATTATTATTTGGTGGTTCAGTTTTTCAAGATTCAGAGGTATTTGCTAATGAAACTGAAAGTGAAGAAGTGGTTTCTCCATGGAATGACGAACAACCCGATAGGTATGGCGATTAATATAATAATGAAGTTAGCATTAACTAATACATATACAGAGGAAGGGCGTATGGGGGATAGACTTTTTTCTGTACAGCTCATTTCTCTGAGGTGTTAACTTAGAATTATGTTTTTAATAATAGGACACAACTTCCTCCCCACATACAAAGTACTTCTATAGGTTGTTAAGCCAACTATAAAAAGGAGAAATGACCAGTCGTTGAAATGGTTTTACCATTAGGCTGGTTATTACTTTGGTAAAGTAAATACAAAAACTAAATATAAAGCTATAACTCTATTCTAGAAGATCAGATAGCTCTTCAATGTATGCATACCATACACCTCACTCATGAGCTTTGGTATTGAATCTCTCAAAATTGCAAAACACAGCTGAAAGATTCTCCTTTTTCGACTTCAATAACATTTCACGTACCCGTCAAATACAGCAGTTTTTTACTTTTGCCCCTTTGAAGGTATCTGATTTTATTCCCTTTACTTCTTACTTTTAATTTACTTGTCCAGGATGTGTTTGACTATATTCAAATTTTACGCACCCAAAATAACCTATAGACTAGTCATATACCTCCGCCACATTTCTGCTGCTATTTTTAATAGAATCCTTCGCCAAAACATAAAATTAGTTAACAAGGGAAGCAAAATCGTAAAAATTAAGAAAATCGGTGTTTTTAGAGGCGCCTCAGACGAAATAAAAAGGTGTTTCATGGGTAATGGGTCAAGTAATTTTGTCTGAGAGCGGTTTTTAGTGAGGAGTTTTGATGGATTTGCACCAAAAAAGGCGCTTTCCCAATGAAAAGGGAACGCCTTTTTAAAGTAAAAGGGCTATTGTTATAAGTGACCCGAATACGTCTCCCAGTGTTATTGCTTTATTTCTAGTATATATAATAGGAAGAAACTAGTCGAGGGTTAAAAGAATCTACCTTATTTACAGGAATTTATCCACCGTCTTGTCGGAAACATTCAAGTAATGCTCCGAAAGTGTCTGGGTGGAAGTATGTCCGGTCTGTTTGGTGATCGTGACGAGATCCGCCCCTTTTTCATGCATCTGTGAAACTTGCGTCTTTCTTAGATTATAGGCGGTAAGTCCAATTGTGCGATGCAAAAACTTCCGATACGCTTCGGTTGAGATTTTGGCACTTGAATACTTGCCGCTTTTGTTGACCCTGCCGACCAGGTAATCGTCCTCTTTCAGATTGTATTTAGCTTTGTAGTCTTTCACGGCTTTTACGGCAATCGGAGTAAGTCGTTTCTCGAACCATCTTTTCTGTTTCTTAATATAAATAGAAACCGAACTGTCCTCAAAATCGAAATCTCCTATTTTCATTGCAACCATTTCACTCGGTCTGCTTGCTGTGACCAGATTGACGAGACAAATCGCTTTTTCCCGGATAGGTAACGAATTAATCAAATCCATCAGTCCGTCTACGTTACTAACCCGTTGTTTTCCCTTCACCCGGATTAATTCTTTGTTTTCCTCCTCATCGTAACGACCACGAAGAATAGAAATTTCTTTTAATGCTTCCGGCTCTCTTTCGAAGTCAATATCATAGGTTACGGTCAAATATCGTTTGATGGCAATGACTCGTTTTTCCCAAGTATTCTTTTTCACGCGCTGATCAACAATGGAGACATAAAGATAATCAAGCATTGATTCCAAACCCTCAGATTGATTTGTAGAGACGCAATATTTTTTATATTGCCTAATATCATATTTGTAACCATCCTTAATTTCTTTGGATTGTTCCTCAACGAATTTTTTTCTTTCTACATATCTTTTTCTATTTTGAAAATTATCCACTGGTAAAATTTCTGCCAATTCTATCACCTCTCCAACTAATTTTATTATATCATTTCAAGTTGTGATAAGATAGCATTATCACAACTAATATTTTAATCGAATTTTTCTCTCTATGTTCATTTACTTGAAATAGGAACAATATTACAAATTATGTTTACATCTTATGAAAAACTTTTAATTCATATATTTCGTGCGGGGAATTGAAAATATTATTACACAATTTTAAATAAAATTTGTTTACAAACTAATCATAAGTGAATAGAAAACACCTTGTTTTTGTTTCTTATGTTTCAATCTTTCTGTTACATCACTATATTACATAATATGTAATACCTTCTGTTTTACGTTAAAATTTTACGCGTCCGTAGGATGTGTATCCTGGCGACTTCGAAACGAGCTCCAACTAAACATATCTAAACTTTCATAGGGACGAGCGCTATAGTACAATATAAAATAAATTGGATGCGTAAAATTTGCTTGGAAGGGGTTTGTAAAATGGAAAATGGTTTTCATCTGGATCGCTATCTCGAAGCATTGAAAAATGAAGGGAAAAACCGGGGACGTTGAACCAATATCGTTCCGACCTCAATCAGTTCATTTTGTGGCTGGACGACTCTGTCAAAAAAGACCTGTTAAACATCGAACCTGCTCATGTAACTTCTTACATTGAACACCTAACGGAAAAGAAACTCAGCAACGCCACCATGCAGCGTCACCTGTCTGCTTTGAATCAATTCCTGGCGTTTTACGAAATCGATGTGGAATATCCGACCGAACCCGCAGAAACCTACCAAGTTACAACCTTACGTTCAAACGACTTTATATCGGAACAAGAAATGCACCGGTTACTGGAATCCATGGAGCGACCCATCGATTCGGCAGCACGGGATTTCCTGATTGATAGAAATCTAGCCATCGTGCATTTGATTCGGTACAAAGGACTGCGACCGAAAGAAATCGCTTCTATTAATATGGGAATGATAAATCTCGCCCAGTCTACTATGGAATTCAACCAAACCCTCTATAAGTTATCGGGAAAACCCATCGAGCACATCCGTGCGTACTTGCAGACCATCGAACCGCTTAAACAGCCCCGATTGCATTCCCAAGATCCGTTATTTGTTTCCTATAATAATCGCAGTCAGGATTATCAATACGATTATGATAGAGAAGAACCAAAACGGTTATCGACACGAAGCATACAGGAAATGATTAAAGATGAAGTAAAGCTGGCAGGACTTCGGAAACTCTCCGCAAAGCATTTACGGAACAGCTGCATCCTGGATCACGTACGAAGTGGCCAGGACGAAAAGGAAGTACTGCACTATTTTCATTTAACGCATCCGTATTCGTTGCATCGGTATAAGTATTACAAAGATAATCTACAGGACGAAAAATAAAACACAGTCAAACGTTGGCTGTGTTTTATTTGTTAATCTTTCTTTATCTAATTCAGCATAAAAATGTCAAGGAATAACAATTCCCTGACACTTTATGTATTTTAGAGGTTTTCGCTATAAATTTTTATTTGAGCATCTACTTATTATTTTATACTCACTTTAAAAAACACTTTATTAACAATAATAAATAAACATGATAGACTATTATAGAAGAGTGAAAATTGTAAATTGAAGCTGTATAAATAATTAAACAGAAGTTTTTATATGTAAAACTGTATCTACAGTTTTACATATAATAGAGTCCTAAAAATATTTTTTCTACTTTTAAGAAAGAGGGTGAATTAAAATGAGTAAACAAATTGCTGCCAGAATGTTGGGAGATGATTATCAAGCTTTGTATTTCTGGTTAAAAGTGTGCGAAATGTTCCAGCCTCATAACAATATAGAAAAAGTTGGTTACGAATATGATCAAATTAAAGCCTTTGATGATGTCGTGGTTTTCTATAACGAAAAAGTCCCGGATAAAAGCATGACACCGATTGTGGCGGATTATTTCCAGCTTAAGTTTCATGTGACAAATTCTGAATATTTTACATATGAAAATTTAATGGATCCGAAAGCGATAAATGCTACCTCAGTTTCCATTTTACAGAGAATCCATAACGCTCAGAAAGAATTTACTCCTACCGGAGAACATATCCGTTTTTACATTGTAACACCGTGGCATCCTCATCCTGATGATGCTTTAAAAGAGCTAATCAGTAACGAGGATGGACAAATTCGATTAGACAAACTTTCACAAGGAGGGCCAAGGAGCAAGTTCGGGAAAGTCCGGGAGGCTTGGAAAGATCACCTAGGAGTAGCAACTGATGATGAACTAATGACAGCTTTGAAACCTGTTCGTTTTAATCTGGGTACAAGGACAATAACTGAATTACAAGCACAGCTTAATGAGTCCTTGTTAATTAATGGGTTCAAACCAATCAGCAATACGCTATCACTAATCCATATATAAATATTATACAATCATGCTTAAAAGCTGGAGTTAGTGTGTTTGATCGAGAGTCGATTATCGAGATTTGTAGAAAAGAAAAACTATTAACAGGAAAATCTATCATCAATTTAGGAGCATCAAAAATTGGAATCAGAAGCTTCTCAAGGTATTCCGAATATCTTGATGAAGAAATGGATCAAATGATTTGTTTGCTTGAGAATTTTGATGATAGAACAATTAAAAACAATGCCGACTGGAATGGTGTTGTTCTTCCGAAAGTTGAAGCCTTTTTAAAGGAGTCAACAATAGATAAGAAGGAGTATCATTTGCATCTTGAAACACACGCTTCAATTGCCTTTTTAGCTGGACGTTTTTTAGAGCCTAAATCTGGGGTCAAAGTTTACCCTGTACAAAGCAATCAGGATGGTAGAGTTGTTTGGGGAAAAAGTGAAGTTTTAGAAGAAAGTTATCCGGATTGGATTGTACAGGAGGTAGAATTAAGTAACGCTGGAGATGATATTGCTGTAGTCATAGCTGTAAGGCATAAAATATTAGAGGATGTACAATATTTCGTTGAACAAAATGGATTACCTATTAAAAAGTTGATTATTTTGACGCCTGACGACAGTCCGGGAGCTGATGTAATTAAAAACGGAACGCACGCTTGGTTACTGGCTGATAAACTGGCAACCCAAATAAATAATCGAAATCTTGATGACAGGAAAGGTCACATGCACATCTTTATGTCTGGACCAAACGGACTTACCTTTTTTATAGGACAACTTTCCAAAGCATTTGGTGAATTTACTCTGTATGAATATGATCTTGAACAAAGGAAACCTGGAGATTATCGAGCTTCTATAACATTTAAATAGATAAAGGGGAGATACTTTAATGACATCCGTACCAACTTACTTCAATGATTTTTTAAGAAATATTCGATTAACAGAGAACCAAGTAGATGATCTTATCACTGGGCATTCCACTTTAAGAAAACGATTAAATGAAGACGAAGACTTATCAGATATTATTGTCAGTACATTTCTACAGGGAAGCTATCGTCGTGCGACAGCTACTCGTCCCAAAAACCAAAAGCGCTCGGACGTGGATGTGATTGTAGTAACAAGGTTGGACAAGGATGAATACACTCCTGAAGAAGCACATGACAAATTTATTCCGTTTATGGAAAAACATTATAAGGGAAAATATCGGATACAAGGCCGTTCCATTGGAATTGAATTAAGTTACGTGGATTTGGATGTAGTTATCACGGCTGCGCCATCTGAAGTTCAGGAAGAAATCTTAAAATCCGATAGTGTTAAGACTGTTTTTGCCGTTGAAGAACTAGAGGATTGGGTTTTAAAAAAATCTTGGGTTTCGCCAGAAGATCGTATAGAAAACCAACTGTTCTTTGGCTCAAAAGAAGAAGCAGAATGGAAAACAGAGCCACTTTACATTCCAGACCGGGAAGCTAAAGATTGGAAGCCGACGGATCCTTTGGCTCAGATTAAATGGACATGGGATAAAAATAAAAATACTAACAAACATTATGTAAATGTTGTCAAATCACTAAAATGGTGGCGAAAAGAAAATAATCCTGAATCAAAACATCCAAAAAGCTATCCTTTAGAACATTTAATTGGACAAGCATGTCCAGATGGGATTACGTCAGTAGGTGAAGGAGTCACATTAACATTAGAGACGATTGTTAATGAGTATTTAAGCAAACCGTTCATGCCGGACCATGGTGTTCCTGAACATGATGTTTTTGGGCGCTTAACGGACGAAGAATATGAGGCCTTTTATGAAGAGGTGAAAGAAGCCGCTGGAATTGCAAGGGAAGCACTAGATGCGACGGATATTTCTACTAGCGTTGAAAAATGGAGAAAACTTTTTGGTTCAAAATTCCCTGCACCTCCTAAAAGCACAAAAAACCAAAATGGATTTTCAAGCAGAGAAGAAAAAACAGATATCAGCGGTGGAGGAACCAGGTTTGCTTAAACCTTTTCAGAAAACCCCTAAAGAAGATCTGTTAACTGCTAGAAGGATGTTGGAGGAGTTTGATTGCATTACCTTGCTTGATGATTTAAGATGGAATTCTTTAGTTAATAAGTGGACTATTCACTGTTTAATCGAGATTGAAAGCGCCGACCTTCAATTGATTGATAAAAAAACACAGTGGTTTGTCTTTATCGATGATTCGTATCCTTTAGGGAAGATAAAATTTTATCCTGCGAAACAAAATGGAATAACCCTAACCTTTCCACATCAAAACTATAATAGTGAGGGTAATGAAGACCTTCCTTGGAGAGATGGCGATTTGTGTTTAAATACAAATATGAGTTTATTTAAACGACTTGGCGTGGATATAGAACCTCAAGATGCAGAGCATAGGCTACATTGGCATTTCGAAAGATTTATATCTTGGTTGGAATATGCTAGTAAAGAAGAATTGTTACAAACAAGTGATCATTTTGAATTGCCCCCATTGGCAATAAGAATGCCGATAACAGTGGTTTTCAGTGAGAATGACCGAACTTTTCAGTTTTGGAAAAACACCCATTTTAAATACGGATATCTCGATTTAATCAAGTTGGACACTAGCAATCAAACCTTGATGATAAATAAATTTTTTACACCACAAGATATTCTGATTTATAAATGCCATTGGGGGGATTATGTCAGCAATCACGAAAAAGGGCATATTAAAGGTGCCTGGGTATTATTAAATAAAATTCCTGTTTTACGTCCGTGGCATATACCATCAAATTGGGGAGAACTGATATCTGTTTGTCATATGCAAAACATTGATTTATTAAGCATAATTAAACAATTTGCACCTACGTTTCGTTATAGTGGAAGACATATTCTTATGCTAGGATTTCCCATTCCAGATAGGATAGGTGAAAAAAGTGTACAGATTCACTGGATTGGATTAGCTCTTCCCGAACTAACCCATCAATTGTCGTTGACACATGGGTTTAGGGATCGGGAAAAAGCTTATTGGTGGCATGACCAACAAAAGCTATTCAAGAAGTCGGCAGAAATCGACTGGTTATTCACTGAGAATTGGGATAAAAGTGAACTAACTAGTCGAGGAAGCTTTCCAAACGATGTAACCTCTAAAAGTGCTTTAATTATTGGCGCAGGAGCAGTCGGTTCCGTTGTTTCTGAATTATTAGTTCGATCTGGCCAGACACAATTGGCAATTATGGATGGAGATTTATTACAGGCAGGTAATTTGGTTCGCCACACCCTAACGTTAAACGACATTAACAAATATAAAGTAGATTCACTTGTAAATAGACTCATCGATTGTTCACCTCACAACCAGATCAAAGGAATTAACAAACATTTTCCTTTGAATAACGAAGAACATCTGGAAATGATTAATCAATACGACGTTATTCTGGATTGCACAGCTGAAGATGAAGTAATTTACCAACTTGAAAATTTACCCCGTTCACCGGATAAGACATTTATATCCATATCCTTAGGGTATGGTTCTAAACGTCTCTTTGTTTATATGTCTAAAGGACAAAGTTTCTCTGCCAAATCTTTTTTCAAACTAATTGGACCGTGGCAGGAAAAGGAAGCACAAAGCCTTATTGGTATCGAGTTTCCAAGGGAAGGTATTGGCTGTTGGCATCCAGTTTTTCCAGCAAGGTCAGATGATGTATGGCAAATGGCAACAATTGCAATAAAGAATATTGAAATGGCTTTACAACAACCAATAATCAAACCAAAATTATTAGTCTATGAGCAGGAATGGAATGAAGAGGTCTTTCTTGGTACGAAATTGGTTTCTCAGGAGGAATATGATGAGAGATAGCTATACATACACATCAAAAGATCGACTGTTTGAAGTAACGCTACACCGGCAGGTTTGCGAAATGATGAGAGAGTTATGTGGAAAATTGCATCCAAAAGAAACGGGTGGAATCCTAATAGGTTATTATTCAGAGGATCAACATACTGCGATTATCACAAAGATTACTGGGCCTCCGGGAGATTCGAAACACGGTCTTGCTTGGTTTGAAAGGGGTACGGAAGGTCTTCAAAACATATTAGATAACGCTTGGGAAAAAGAACAGGTATACTATTTGGGTGAGTGGCATTATCACCCAAAAGACTTTCCCAGCCCAAGCTCTATTGATATTAACCAAATGGAGCTTATCTCAAAAAATCCTAAGTATCATTGCCCAGAACCCATTTTAATTATTGTAAATGGTGACACAAACAAAACTCTTTGTGCCTATGTTTTTCCTTCAGATAAAAGCTACATTTCATTAGAAGAATTCTAATCATATTGTAAACAAACGAAAGCCAACTACAAATCCGTAGTTGGCCTATCTATATGAATGCTTATTTTTAAATTTAAACGATTTTTGCCTCAACTCTTCATTCAAACGTACAATGAGTTCATCTAGTCTCTTTCCACTATCTCCATAGAGTTCAATCTCCATCAAATCTGGTACTGGATCATCCGGGTCTTCTTCTATTAGTGCCTCTTAATCGTGTTGTATACGCCAATATATTCTTCTAAAGTTTTCACCTTTTCTTGAAGTGTTTTGAATCCTCCATATTATTAGGACACCAACCAACTGCAAATTTAAGAATTAGATACACGTTAACGTGAATGGATGCATGAACAACTAAAAAAAAGTGATTTTTCGCCCCACCCACACCGTTACACTGTTACGATACAAAAATAGCAGTTAAGGGAGGATAACCCCCTAATAATAAAGAATATTTCATAGTGTTACAGAATACATATGTACAAATACAACAAAGCACACTGTAACACTGTTAGTGAGATTTACTTGTAAAAACAGCCATAAAAACAAAAAGGGAGAGGGTAGTAATGATTAAAATCGATATGAGAAATAAAAAAAATGAACCACATGGAAATAAAAAAATACGTGTCAATGCATCACTCGATCAGGACACCCATAACAAATTAAAAAAGTTGGCCATCTCTTGTGACATGACTAAAACCATGCTAGCCTATGAAATTATTAAAATAGCAGTCAACCATACAGATATTATAGAATTTTTACAAGCCAGATATAATCATGACGAACAATATAGAGTCGTACCAATCAGACAAGACGGCAAAACATTCTATTAAGCGTACTTATTGAGATTTTTGCCGATACGTTTGTAGCTTTTCCAGCAGCTCGCACACATGCCATCACGCTTATTACTATCATTTGTTGTTTTCTTCCCGCACCAATTGCATTTTTTCATAGTGATTTCCCCTTTATTAGATTGCTAGTATCAGCATGGACAAAGGGAGATGATTTTATACAGTTATCTTTGTTACCCAAGGTATAAACTTATTTATTTACCTTTTTAATTCGCGTTCTAGTTGTTTTTTAGATATGTATTTATGTAAATACAGTTAAGTGTAAATACAGTTAAAAAATTGAGCAATTTAACCACATCATCAAAAACAAATTTCCTTCTAGTTTTCTATGAAAAATATTGTCCAATCATATAATCATCAATAATCACTTAACAGAAACCCATAAATACAGGTATACATATTATTGTATATACATCTATTGTTACGTCAGAAGAAAAAGTAATGACGGATACATGGAATAACTATAAGTGCAGAAATACTACCCGTTTTATAATGAAATCTCGAATTATATAAAGAAAAGTCCATAACTTCATATAAAAAATACATCCATTTTGATTTATATTCTTAACCTGGATGTATTTTTTCTTTTTGCAGATTTCATTAAATGGTATATTCTTTTGGTCTTTGCAATTTTTTTCATCTAATTAGATACCAAACAAGTGCAGTTAATAGATTATCATGAAATCATCGTTAAGTTGCAACACATTCAAGGAGGAATTAAATGGACCTAATAATACTGAAAAGGCTGGTCAAGAAAGAACTATTACACAGTATTTGGCTAGAAATTGATAAGCTAGTTTCAAAACTCCCCGATTCAAACCGCACTCAATTCGGCCAGAAAATCAGCGGAAATCACAGTTGGTATTCAGGAGCATCAAATCAAGGAGAAGATATACAATTATCATCTCTAGTAAGGATATTTGGGCAATTATCCCAAGAAAACAATCAAGAAGAAAAAATCCCATTTGAAAATATTTTTTCTGAAAAGACGCTTCGCAAGGGTAAGTTGCTAAGTTATTTAATTTCTTCGAAAGAAGAGGATTCATACTTACCCGAAATCATCAAACAATATGAGGAAATTTTCCAGGATATTAGGAGGAATCTTACCCCTTTATATAGAGAAGGTCGATTAGGTGATCATGCATTAAACCAGGGATATGAGGAACTAACAACGTTGCTACAGGAAATGGAGAGTGGACAGGATGGCTAAAAAAGAAAGAAAAGTTTGGTTCATTACACGCCCAGAGAGAGATCCAAAGTATCATTATGATGCTCTCGTGGCATTGGAGAAAGCTACAAATGGATTTACTAAAAAGTGGGAAGGGAACCGAGTAATGCACCTTGCATATGAACGTGCTTTAATTGATGAAGGAATAAAAAGAAATAATGTAAGCAGAGATGGTTCTGGCGGAAGAACATGGGTAGCTATGTTAAAAACATTCTCTTATGTCTATACAGATGAAGATGGATATTTACAAGTGACCAGAGTGGGTGAAGCACTTCTTAGAGAAGACAACCTTAGAAAAAACACTTCAAAACAAATATTAACCCTCCAAATCCCTAATGGTTACTTTTTAAGTAGTGGATTTCGACCAAAATTTGAAGAAGGATTTGAAATCCACCCAGCAAGGTTCTTGATCCGATTGGCCAATCAATCATCTTTGGATTTTTATATTACCAAGGAAGAGATTACCTTCTTTGCTATGAAAGCAAAGAAAAATTCGGACTTAGATGCTGTTACAAGAGAGATAATTGAATTTCGTAATGCCTCCCCTGAAGAACAACAAGACATGAAAAAGGATATTGCTGCTGAATACGATCACCGTGAACGATCTGATAAAGGGGCTAGGGACTTCGAATCTGCCCATAACGATGTTGCACATACATTTATGTTGCTATGTGAGTATACTGAACTCGTTGAATATATACGCGGAAAGTATATTCGTGTTCCTTCCGAAATGAGAGAAAATACTACGAAGGAAATCAACGAGTATAATCAACGTTATCCTTTTAGTCAACGCTATCTAATATCATTGGAACGTTTTTCAGAACATGCTGGACTAGATATATCTCGTTATAAATCAAGTCCATTTGGTAAAATTTCACCAGCTACAAATCAAGCTAAGGCTGAAATGAGAGTGCGTAAACTATTGGCTGAGTATCCTGCCCCAGGAAGTATGTCAAAAGAAAAAATTAAAACCATTCTTATGGATTACTTCTCAGCGAGGGAATCTGAGAAATACGCTGAATTATTGACTGAAGAGGACTTTTCTTCGCTAAATGAGGATTTTGTTGAAGGATTTTTGAATCAACAAGATGATTACTTATTTGAAGAGAAGTGCGCAGAAGTATTGAGAGCAATTGGATTTGATGTAGATTTAAGACCAAAACCTGTAGCTATAGGAGAAAGAACAGAAATTGAACTCCTTGTTCACCTTGATGATGACAATGTATGTATATTGGATGCCAAAAATTATCGACCGAAGTTCCCCTTATCAGCAAATTTAGCTTCACATATGGCTTCCGAATATATTCCTATTTATTACGGATATCAAGGCAAGAAGGTACATTCATTTGGCTATGTAACAGCTACAGATAAATGGTCCGGTGAAGGTAACTTGAATAAAATTACAGAGAAAGTAAAAAAACAGACTACGTTTGAGAATACTAATATTCAGGGTGCTTTAATTTCAGCCAACGCACTATTAGGTTTCCTAGATTATTGCCTTGACAATGAACTGCCGATAGAAGAAAGAAAGCAATGGTTTATGGCTCTATTTGCAAATAAAGGATATACTAGCGTTTTCCAAATGTTAAAATCAAAACCGTAAAAAGCCTTATTTATAAGGCTCAGACCGAGCAGGAAAGAATTATAACCGCTACTCTTAATCATATTCACTCCAACTATATGGAACCTTTAACACTTAAAGAGTTAGCTGACAGGGTCCATTTAAGTGATCATTATTTGGGACAGCTTTTTAAAAGTATCACTGGAAAATCCTTTTTAAAGTATTTAACACAAGTGAGAATGGAAAATGCCATAAGATTTCTGGTCAATCCAGTTCTAAAGGTATACGAGATAAGCGAAATGGTCGGTTATACAGATCCAAAACATTTTATGAAAGTATTTAAACGGACATACGGCTGTACACCAAGGGAATACCGGCAAAAGGTCGGAACAGCAGGATTGAGAGTTTAGACTTTGGCTGGGACATGGGGTCAGACCCTCTGTCCCATTTAAAAAGTTGTGAGGGCTATCCTCACGACTTTTTTTCTTTACGCTACTTCGTACTCCAACGAGTTGCTAACCATTATAAAATCTCCTTTTCCTCCGCTTTTTTATAGATTGATAACCCATCACCATACTGAAAATGCGTTTCGTTTTGGGACAAGGGGTCTGACCCCTTGTCCCATCAACCCCTTGTCCCATCAAAAAGCCCGTTTTAATCTCCGAATAGTAGGGTAAGCAATTACATAGTAATCTACTAGAAGTTAAATTAAAACAACGTGAAAATCTTCCTGCAGTTTGTCATGCATACCAGCCATCAAATCAATACAAGAAAGGAATTGATACACATTGACAAATTATCTCTACGGTAACACACCTACTTTTCTTGGAGCAAAAAACCTCTCCAATCAAGATTCATTAGACGATGTAGACGCAGTAGTGTACGGCGTTCCCTGGGAAGGTGCAGTGACATGGGGCGATTACACAGGATGTGAGCTTGGACCGAAAGTTATGCGGCTGACATCTGGAAGGTACAGCGGCTATCTGCCGGAGCTTGATCATATAGATGTTTTCGAACATGTAAAGCTTGGTGATGTCGGTGATGTGGATGTTGTCCCTGCAGATGTGGAAGAAACGATGGAACGAATTACAAATTTCTCCAGCAAGCTTTGGCAAAGTGGAAAGTTCCTAATAGGGCTTGGCGGCGACCATGGCATTACCTTCCCGATTGTAAGAGCACTTGCCGAACAAGGGAAGAAAGTGGGAATCATTCATTTGGATGCACACTACGACAACCTCCCTTCTCATAATGGTGATCAGTACGCACGCTGCAGTCCATTCGCGCGGCTGTATGAACAGGAAGGTGTTCGCAATGAAAGTATCATCCATACCGGCATTCATGGACCGAGAAATCTTCCGGAAGCAGGCCGCAATGCCCGTGATGCAGGGGCTGTCACGGTAACTATCAACGATATCCGCAATCATGAGGATTTACCGCAGCTTGCCAAGGAACTTCACGAGATGGCAAGTAAGGATGTAGACGCAGTATACTTAAGCATTTGCAGTGATGTGCTGGACTTTGCTTTTAATCCCGGCGGTCCCGTCGACGGAAATGGACTTACCTCATTCGAACTCGTTACACTCGTTCACGAAATCTGTAAGCAAGGTGTGATCGGCATGGACTTTGTTGAGGTGTATCCACAGCAGGATAACAATCAGAATTCTGCCCACTTTGTTTCTACAGTCATTCTATATGCGCTTGCAGGCAGGATTGTTGGACAGCAAGGATAAGACAGAGTCAGCGCAAGTATGAATCAAATGCTTGCGCTATTTTTATTTAATGGTAATAAAGCTATAAAAGTGGAGGGTAAAAATATGGAAACAACAAAAAGGGAGAGCAATCCCGAACCACAGAAAAGAACGTGGAAAGACAGACTGAAAGTCATTGGACCCGGTGCAATCGTCACCGCCTCTTTTATTGGTCCAGGTACAGTTACAACAGCAACACGCGCTGGTGCATCATTCGGATTTGCTTTATTATGGGCGGTTGTATTTTCTATCATCGCAACGATTGTCCTACAGGAAATGACTGGTCGGCTTGGCATCATTACACGTAAAGGTCTCGGTGATGCAGTCCGTGAACAATTCGTCAATCCGATCTTAAAGTATGGTTCCATGTGGCTTGTCATTATTGCTATCAGTGTCGGATGTGCAGCGTACATGGCCGGTGACCTGCTAGGAACTTCGCTTGGCATTTCTACCATAACAGGTATTTCGCCGAATGTTCTTGGACCGATTGTAGGAATCATTATTTTAATCCTTGGTCTTTCAGGCAGTTATAAACTGATTGAAAAGTTGATGATCGTTCTGATTGTCATCATGTCCTTTACTTTTATTACAACCATGTTTGTAACACAGCCACCGATAGGGGAATTATTTAAAGGAGCTTTCGTCCCTAGCATCCCCCCTGGCTCGATTATCATGATCATTGCAGTCATTGGTACAACCGTTGTTCCTTATAATCTATTCTTACATTCGTCCAATGTTCAGGAACGCTGGAACCAGCCTACGGATTTAAGAGACTCCCGTTGGGACACGATTATCTCGATCACTGTCGGAGGACTCATTACCGCATCCGTACTAATTACAGCAGGTGCGACCATTCGAGGATTGGAAGTGCAAAGTGCTGCTGACTTGTCGCTTCAACTCGAACCAATCCTTGGAGAATGGGCGCTCGTCTTCATGAGTATCGGCTTATTTGCAGCAGGATTCTCCTCTGCACTAGCCGCCCCGCTTGGAGCTGCGATGACCGTAAGCAGTGTCTTAAAATGGGGAAACAATATGAAGGACAGACGTTTCAAAATCGTATTTGTCATCATCATTTCAATCGGGATCATTGGTTCAGCCCTTGATCTGAATCCACTGAGTGTCCTGCTTTTCGCCCAAGCGTTAAACGGAATTCTCCTTCCAGTCATTGCGATTATGCTCCTGATTTTTATGAATAACAAAAAACGGCTCGGTGACTATACCAATTCGCTTATGGCCAATATATTAGGCGGAGTCGTAGCATTAATTTGTACAGGACTTGGAATTTATAGTTTGGTCGATGCAATTCAAACTTTTCTTAGTTAAGAAGCTAGTTGATGAAAAGTGCCTATCTCTTTTCAAATGGAGAGATTCTAAAAAAGGGAAACGAGCTAGGACGAAGGGAAAACAATTATCCTTTCGTTCTAGCTCGATTTTTAATTTCTGCTGATAAAAAAGCACCATCCCATCCCGTTTATGGAATGATGCCCCTTGTTTACTTCGATCCCCAGCCACCATCAACTTTAATGACTTGTCCGGTTACAAAGTTCGCTTCTTCTGATGCTAAATAGACAACCATATTTGCGATTTCTTCCGGTTTTCCTAAGCGTCCTGCAGGAGTAGCATCTGTAAAGGCTTGTGTAACTTCCGGGGGGTTGTTTGCCAGAATAGGCGTCTCAATAATTCCCGGGGATACCACATTCACTTGAATGTTTTTTGGAGCGTACTCCACTGCGACTTGGCGTGACATGGCGATGACACCGCCTTTTGAAGCTGAATAGCTCGGTAAACCAGTTAAGCCAACATGGGCAGCTAAGGACGCTATATTAACAATCTTTCCAGCACCAGTGCGAAGGAATTCCGGTAATACAACTTTCATGCCGAAAAATGTACCTTTGAGGTTAATATTTATCATTTTATCAAAGTCATCTTCCTCTAAATCAACAATATCGACAGCTTCTGAAATACCAGCAATATTAGCTAATGCATTTATCTCTCCAAATTCTTGAATTGCCTTATCCTTAACGGACTTCCAATCATCAAGACTGCTTACATCAAGATACAATCCAATTGCATTTCCACCTTCATTATTAATCTCAGTTGCTGTTTCCTCTGCACCCTTTATATCGGTACATACAACCTTCGCTCCACTAACTCCAAATTGCTTTGCAACTACTTTCCCTATTCCTGAGCCTGCTCCAGTTACAATTACAACCTTTTCTTTCACGTTTGCCAATTGATTACCTCCTAAAATATGGAATCACGTGCCTATCTCAAATACCTGTTCCCTACTTTTGCAGGAGGTAATCGTTTATTTCGAGTGCTGCCAGGAACCGACTTAAAGTTGTGACCGAATCAAATTATGCAATCTTGGCCTTAACCGTAAAATATATGAATTTCTGCCAAAGTGAACGCGGTTCGTCAAAAGAATGACATGCAGTTTGATTTCAGAATCAAACCAAATGCTTGTCCCCGTATAACCTGTGTGCCCATATGACAGGTCAGAGAAGAGATCTCCGCATGATGATGAGCTTGGGCTTTTTAAAATCCAACCCAATCCTCTATATTCCTGGTCAAAAACGGTATAGTTTTTTCTGGAAATTTCTAATGCTCTTTCAGACAGAATTCTTTTCCCTTTATATATACCGTTATGTTCAATCATACGTGCATAGTTCTGTAAATCACGAAGCGTAGAAAACAGACCCGCATGTCCACTAATGCCGGCCATGGCTACTGTGTTATCATCATGAACAATTCCTAGTTTATGCATGTTCATTCTTTCATCGAATTCTGTGGCAGCGTATCTAGCTTTCTCAAACGTCGGATTAAAGCCTGTTTCAAACATTTCCATTGGCTCGAAGAATTCTTTTTTCAGGAATTCCGTGTACTTTTGCTCTGTCACGACTTCAATTATTTTGTACAGCGTAATTAATCCAAGGTCACTATAGACTACTTTTGTTCCAACTTCATAGGCGAGTTCCTGCTCATAGATGCTTGTCAAAATCTCTTCTGTTGATAAGTTATCCTTATAATACTGTTTATGGGCAGGTAAGCCGGAAGTATGCGTTAATAAATGTCGTAGAGTGATCGACTCTTTTCCGTTTTGTTTAAAGTCTGGAAGAAAGTGGGTAACTGGATCATCTAAATAGATATGTCCTTCATCTAATAGTTTCAACATAGATGGTAGTGTGGCTACTACTTTTGTTAACGAAGCAAGATCAAACACCGTATCGATCTTCATTGGTGTTCTTTCCGGAAAGACCGTGCGGAATCCTATCGCTTCTTCTACTAATGTTTCGCCCTCAAAGGTGACACTTAGTACTGCACCAGGGATATGTTCTAAATTAATTTCTTTCTGAAGAAAATCGATTACCTTTTCCCTCATCGTTATTCACCCCTTCTGCATATTTTTCTGATAAGAATAGTAACTCTTGCAAACTTCATATCCTAATTTCCGATAGAAATCAACGAGCCCAGTCCAATCAATAACGATAGACTCGATCCCTCTTTTTCTCAAGTATACGATTGCCGCTTCTACTATGAATAATCCGTATCCATGCTTTCTTTCATCCTTACTGATACCGAGTGGACCAATCCCGCCTAATTCTCCATCATAAAGCGGAGACCAGTAGACATTTTGTGCAATAACAGGAGATTTGGAATCATTTATACGGCAAAAGCCAATAATTCTCCCCTCTTTTTTCAAGACAACGAACTCTCTTCCAGTTCCACCTAATTGAAAGTATTGGATTGCTTCATATTCCCAGCGGCCAGGAAAACTTGCATGCAAAAACTCCAGTAAATCATCCTTTTCATCCGGTTGGAGAATTGCTGCTTCCACGCTTTCTTTGGTCAGAATAGCAAGGTCACTTTCCTCTTCATATTTACAATCTAAATCGAATTCTTCACCCGATTTCACGTACCCCTTTTTCTCAAACCAACTAGCAGTTTCCTCATACTCAATCGGGATCCCCGGGAAGTAATGCCATGTATCTTTCCCTAGCCAAAGTTGATTGACACCGCTTTCAATCAACTTTGTCTCAGCGAACTTTAATAGTTCTGTCCCAATACCCTGGTTTCGGTATGCATAATCAACAAGTAATACTTGGACCCAACCAGTAGATTCACTTATTCCGACATCGATCACGTCATTCCATTTCTTCGTTACAATAAAACCTGCAACTCTACCATTTTCATCTACTGCAATTCGGGACCCATCAGCGAATATATTGATATCTTGGAAACTATTTTGATTAAATAATTCCTCTCTCATTGGAAATTGTTTTCCTAATTCCTGATTCCAAAGTCTAACTAAGTCTTTCAGCCACTTGACATCCCAAGCGAAAAATTGCATCATATGTACCTCCTATTTATCATTGTCAATGAATCAGAGAGTGAGGAACGATCATTGAAGGATAATTTCTCCTGCAAGGACCATCCATTTAAGTACGATACAGAAGTCTCTTTAACCGAGGAAGCTCAACTCTATTACCTTTTCAAACTAAAACCTTTACTAATTTGTACACCTGCTTGCAATAAAGCGGCTACAACCGCTCCGCCAACCGGCTCCATTTCAGGCTTAATGAATGATACATTTAAGCCAGCATTATTAAAATAATCTTCCATCTTATCTTGGAACATATCCAGTCGGGTAAATAAGCCGCCAGTAAATACAATCGGGATCTTTTCATTGTATCCTTGAAACCTTTTATGGATTAAGCATGTAATCGCTTCTGCAATATACGTTGCATTTTCATCAATGATCTGCTGCGCAATAACATCTCCCTGTTCACTTGCCATTACAACTTCCCTGCTTAAAGAAGCAATGACTTCCTTTGAATTCTTCGCTTGGTAAATCTTCTGTATAACATCCGGCAGATGTTCTAATTCAAAGTGTCTAAGAATCAGGTCATGCAGAGTGGTCTTCTCACCAATCCCGTCATATGCTCTAAATGCACTCTCCAGCGCTTGACTGCCTAGAGCATATCCGCTGCCTTTTTCTCCAAGTAAATATCCCCATCCGCCAACTCTATCCAATTCACCTTGTTGATTTAATCCAAATGTAATGGATCCGGTTCCGCCGATCTGAACGATTCCCGGCTTCCCCAGTGTCCCGGAATATAAAGCAGTGATTGCATCGTTATTCACCGTGATGGGGATTGGCGAATGAACCGACTCACTTATCAGACGCTCCATTTCCCCCCTTACTTCCGGGTGGTCAACTCCTGACATCCCAGCATAAATCTGTTTCACTTTTGTAAAATAGCTTCCACTTTTTAAACGGAGCTGACTGAAAAGTCGTGTGAACTCCGTGACTAAATCATCTTTTCCGACACTGTTCGGGTTCGTTGCACCCACTGTTGCTTCAGCAATAATTTCTCCCGTCGATTTTACAAGTACGCCTTTCGTTTTTGTTCCACCGCCATCAATACCTAGAACATACATCATTGTTCGCCTCCAACATATATGAAAGGAGCCAACCTAAAAAAGGTTAGCTCAACATTAATTCTATTCTACTTACTCGTTAAAAAATCTACTGCATCCTTTGTCGCATCTACATATTTCAATGTTTCTTCATATTGAAGCGATGCCACACACATAAACAGAATGTCAATCACTTGCAGTTGTGCGATACGGGATGAAGTTGCACCACTTCGGAAGGTTGGTTCCCTTGTTGCAGAAGTATATAAATTGATATCTGCTTGTTCGGTAACCTTGTAATTCCCATATTTCGTCAGACTAATCGTTTTTGCGTTTTGCTTGTTCGCTAACTCTAGAATCTTAGCAACTTCAATGGTTTCACCCGAAAAGGATATCCCTACCACCACGTCGTGTTCATCTGCATTCGCTACTTGAGTTGCTGCTAAGTGCATATCTGTAAAGGCATAAGCCGACTTGTTAATCCGCAGAAATTTTTGCTGTGCATCCAGTGCGATAATACTGGAAGCCCCTACTCCAATAAAATGAATTCTCCTGGCTCCCCTTATTGCTTCGACAGCTTTATCTAATTCTTCCACACTTAATAGTTCGGCTGTTTCCTTAATGGTAGCAATACTATTATTCGTCATTTTCTTAATAATCGTTTGGCTGTCTTCATTCGGTTCAATATCACGGTATCCGGATATATTTTCTTTTTGCAAATCTCCGGCAATTCGCAGTTTAAGATCTTGAAACCCTTTTAGATTCAAAGATTTACATAACCGAATAACTGCTGCTCCACTAGTGGAACTTCTTTTCCCCAGTTCTGTTGCAGTTAACGAGATTGCTTCTTGCGGATGCTCCATGATATATGCAGCTATTTTTTTCTCGGAAGGTGGAAGAAAAGGTAACATTTCTGTGAGTATTACAAATCCTCCATTTGTCGACATGACATCATCTCTTTCTATATAGGTACTATAAGAGGGGGTTCAAAAGATCCGGATATCTTGAAAGGAATACTTATACCAAGAATTTCCTCGTCTCTTTTAAACACACTCTATAAATCTTTCTTCATCACATGGAACGTGCGGGTGATTTCAAATCCCGTCTTCTTATATAAATATCCAGCAGAAGTTTTTTCGCCTGTCCATAGGAACCAGGCACCATGTAAGCTTTCTGCTTTCATTTGTTGTAAACATAAGTTCAATACAATTTTTCCTAGTTTTTTCCCTTGTTGCTCAGGATCAACCCCGAATGGACCAAACCGGTCTGGTACTCCTTCATAGCCGCCATAGATACAGAAACCAACAACTTTATCTTCTTGTCGGGCAACAAGTATTCTTTCCAATGGCAATCCTTGAAGAACACCTTCTCTTATTGCTCTGCCCCAATCTGGATTGAATGTAAGATTAGCAAATTGAATGACTTCATATAAATCTTTATCTTCAGCCAATGTGAATGTATACCCTTCTTCTTCCCGTTGCTTCACTATTTCCTTTATTTCATCAGTAAGTTTGAAGTCAACAAGGTTACGATCCATCGCAATTGGTGAATATAATTTAATGAATCCTTGGTTTAAAAGGAATTGATATGCTTCAGGGTAAGCTTCTTCATCAATACCAGGCATAATATAGTTCGGTGCATAAGAGGAAAAGAATACATGTTTCCTGCCTTTTCCTTTAAGGAAATTTACTGCATCTGTCATCAATTGTGCAGCAACACCTGATTTTCTATACTTTTCATCGACGAAAAAGAATGGTATCCAGCCGTTGTCAGGCTCTAAATCAGTGCCAAACATTGGTAACAGCCTACGTACAGCATAAACAACTCCGATTAATTTGTCATCATTGTAAGCTACACGAAGACCTTCCGGATCAAAGTTAGCATCCAGTAATACTAAATTTCGAAAGCGCTTTGGAGTAATCGGATCCTTCCACAATGCCTCATTCCATAACTTAACGATATTCACTTCGTCTCCAGATTGATAATGTCGATATGTAACCATCATTCATTTCCTCCTTCGATCGCTAATTCGATTGCTTGACGAACAAATCCATCAGCTTCATCAATATACTTTTTAGCTTCTTCCAGTGAAACACCAGCTTTAATCATCACAATTGCAGGCTTGACTTCATAATTTGTCATGACTAGTACTTCTTCTGCTTTTTTATAAGGTACTTGCGTGATCGTGGATACTATATTTTTTGCACGTTCTTCTAATTTACGATTGCTCACTTTCAAATCAACCATAAGATTTTCATAGACTTTCCCAATTTTTATCATGGATACCGTTGTAATCATATTTAAAATCATTTTATGGGCAGTGGCCGCTTTCATACGGGTAGACCCGGTTAATACTTCCGGCCCTGTCTCTACCTCAATTTTGATTTCCGCATACTTACTAATAACAGATCCTTTATTACTTGTTAGACTCACCGTCGTTGCGCCGATTTCTTCAGCATATTTCAAGGCACCTGTAACAAAGGGAGTTCTGCCACTCGCCGCAATACCGATTACAACATCCAACTCTGTCAAATTGCGCTCCCTTAAATCATTTGCCCCCAACTCTTCACTGTCTTCCGCGCCCTCCACAGCTTTTTCAACCGCTCTTATTCCACCAGCCATCACTGCCTGCACCACGTGAGGAGTTGTACTGAAAGTCGGCGGACATTCCACTGCATCCAAAATGCCAATCCGTCCACTCGTACCAGCACCTACATAAAATAATCTGCCGCCGCGCTTTAATCTCTCATGTACAATATCCACCGTTCTTTTAATTTCTGGAAGAACCTTTTGTACTGCTTGAGCAACAGTCATATCTTCCTTATTAATCGTATTTAAAATATCAATGGTTGACATATTATCAATCGTCATTGAATTTGGGTTTCTCATTTCAGTTGTTAACATCGATAAATTTTTCATCTTTTATCCATCCTATTTGTATATGAGATATGGTTCTTTTAATTGTTGAAAGGATTCCAGCTTTTCATGGCAAGATTCCAGAAAATCCCGAGACTTTCCTTCTGAAACTAAAGATTTCAAGCGTTTTGTACCTGCTAGTAAGTCAAAGAAATACTTGTCATTTTCATTGCTGATAAAGTGAAAATCTGATGGGTACATTTCTGCAATGGTTTCCAGTAACGTAATACCGGCTTCTAAAGAATTCAGTTGATGCCGATTCTCGACATGTAATTGAATCCCGCCACAAATCTGTTCCTTATGCTTTTGATAAAATGGAATGAACGAAGTTGGCCGGGCCAAAACACCTGAAACTTTTCTTTGGTTGAATTCCTTCGCTAATTGCTGCCCATCAATGAATGGTGCACCTATTAATTCAAAGGGTCTTGTTGTTCCTCTTCCTTCAGATAGATTAGTACCTTCCACCAAACACGTACCTGGATATAAGATGCTCATGTCCATATTTGTTGTATTCGGAGATGGCGGAACCCAAAATAATCCTGTTTCATCAAAGTACAACTTCCGTTTCCAGCCTTGCATCGGAATAACTGTTAAATCACAATCATAACCAAATTCATTTTTGTATAATAAGGCAAGTTCACCAACCGTCATTCCATGTCGATTAGGAATCGGAAGAAGTCCAACAAATGAACGGACATCGTCTTCCACCAGGTTACCTTCCATCTTCTCACCTGAAATAGGATTGGGGCGGTCTAAAACGACAAACTGTTTACCATGTTCCTTACAAGCTTCCATGACATATGCCATCGTATAAATGAAGGTATAGTATCTCGATCCCAAATCTTGTAAATCAAACACGAGAACATCTACTGGGGCAAGCATTTCTTTTGTAGGTTTTCTTGTTGAACCATAAAGGCTAAAGACTGGCAAACTCGTATAAGGGTCGATGGTCGATTCGACTTGTTCCCCTTCTTTCACATCCCCGCGGATTCCGTGTTCAGGTGCATACAGTGCAGTTAACTTGATATCTGGATGCTCGTGAAATAGATCAATGGAAGGGATTAAACGGTCATTCACCCCTGTAATATTAGTTACTAATCCAATTCGCTTTCCTTTAAATTGTTTATAATCTTGTTCCAGAAAGACATCTAATCCTAATTTCATTACACACCACTCACTTTAACGTCATATTTCGGGAATGATCGCATGGCAATCCACATGAGCACTAAGCTAACCAAACTTCCACTGGCAAACAATAAGAGAACAGGCATCATACTAATAAATACATACAATAAGTAGCTGCCAACGATCATCATGATGGTATTCAATGGTTTGCCTAATACGATGACGAATGCTTTTCTGAGATATTCCAATGTTTTAAATTTGTAATGTACATACATTGGGAAAATGTATAATATCATTGCGAAAAAGATAAACATAGCAAAGATGATAAAGAAAGCTAACACTGAGAATAATAGATGTTCGGATTGTTGGAAGAATTTTAAGTCGATATATAGGATAACCCCTAATATCGTCAACACATACCCAATGATGTTCACCTGAACAAATCCTGCTTTATACGCTTGCCAAAATGTTTTAAATACAGGGATTTCCTTCTCACCAAGAATCCATCTGCGTGTTACTGCAAACATCGCTTGGGTCGCAGGGAAAAAACCAAATACAACAAGACCGGCAAGAGAAAAAATGATCCATAACAAATTCAGATAAATCATCTTCATGATCCAACTGGAATATTCATATACTTTCCAAACTATTGCTTCTGCCATGTTTACCGCCTCTTTATATTTTTTTGAATGGGTGCAGCCTGATAGACTCAGGCTGCATAATGAAGCTAAATTATTGTGCTTCTTTCCAACGATCATAGGCTGATTGATGTGCTTCCACTAATTCGCCAATCCCTTGTTGTTCTAACGTACTTACATATTCATCCCAAGCAGCATCAATATCTTGTGCACCAGTAATGAATTGTGCTTCCATCTGTTGGAAGTAACTGTCAATATCAGGTTTTCTCGTATTGATTACTCTTTGCTCTTCATCTGTAAAGTAAACAAGCGGGAATGGTGATTTTGCATATGGTATTAATTCTTCAGCAACCCAGTCATAGATTTCAAGAATTGTAGGGTTCCCACCTTCACTTGCAAAGAATTCTTCCGTTAAGTTCATCGGCACGTTCGTCCCTACACCAGGTGCGTGTTTTGCATTCGTTTCTGTCGTACTTAAACCATCTTCAGAAAGTAAAACCCATTGGTTATCTTCATTGATTTCGTATGTTACGCCTTCTTTACCTAAACGAGAAAGAATCGTTCCTTCTTCGGAATATGCATGGTCAATCCAACGCATTGTTGCTTCAGGGTGCTCGTTTTCACTTGTGATCGCTGCTCTTCCTCTGCGAATTTCACTTAGTAAAACTGTTAATTTCTCATCATTTGTCGCACTGGTCATTGGCGGCAATACAGGATAATTCAGTGCTTCCGCAGGATCTTCAAATCCAACTTGGACAATTGGCCACGTGCTGAATATTCCAGTTTGGCTGCCTTTTGCGACAAACTGTTCCCAAGTATGGGAGAACATTTCATTATCAAGCAGTTCTTCCTCATAGAGACGATTCAGGAATTTCAAGTATTCTTTGTACTCATCTTGAACCCAAGCAAATTTAACTTCACCATCTTCTTCATAGATTCCATCATTTTGTACAATCCCGAAGTTTGGCAGCAAGCCTAAACGCAGATCAGCAGGTGAATTTGCGGTTAATGGAATAACATTCCCCACATTACCTGGATCTTCTTCTTTAAATCGCTTCAATAACTCATAAAAATCATCCATTGTTTCTGGTTTATCAGCACCTAAGGCTTCTAACCATGGTCCATTCATCCACATGATCGGTGTCTTGGACGTTACAGATTCATCAATCCCTGGCAGCGCATAGATATGTCCATCAGGTGTTGTAATTGAAGCAGCAAGGTCCGGTTTTTCATCCATCAACCGTTTAAAGTTTGGCGCATATTCTTCTATTAAATCTTCAAGCGGAATCAATAAACCTTGTGAACCATAATCCGCCTCTTCACCAGCTGTTAAATCTGCACCATAAAATAAGTCAGGTAAATCCAGGCTAGCAAATGCCAGTTGTTTACTTTGGGTAAAGTCATCTGCAGCAGCAGTTCTAAATTCAAATGCAATGTTCGTTAGTTCCTCCATCTCCTGGAAAAATCCCATTTCTCCCCATTCGGGCTGGATCGGTGAACTTTTCCCCATGAGTTGCAACGTAATCGGTTCATCTACAATCGGATATCCTGTCGCATTAAAATTTTCATCCGGTTCACTTGTTGCATCTGAATCACCTTCCCCATCATCTGAACATGCTGCCATAATAACAGCCGTTACAAGTAACATGACCACCATGAGTAAACTCTTTTTCATTTTCAACTCTAATTCTCCCCTTTAATATTAATAAAATTGATGAAACGAAAAGTTTTGCTAGCTGAATTTCACCTCCTTCATTCAATTTTTCATTTTTGTCTGTTACTCTTTTATAGACCCAATCATTACCCCTTTAATAAAGAATCGTTGTAAGAATGGGTACACAATCAAGAGAGGTGCTGCCGATACAATCATGACTGCGTATTTAATAATGTCGGCGATTCTAGCATGCTGGCTCAATGCTTCAGCCGTTCCGCTTGATTGCATCAATTCCGTTGTCAGCTGCTGTTGAATCAAAATCTCCCTTAAGAACAACTGCAGCGGGTAGAGTTCTCTATCCTGCAGATAAATCAATGCTCCAAAGTACTGATTCCAGTGTCCGACCCCATAGAAAAGTGCCATAACAGCAATGATCGGTGCGGATAACGGGATGACAATCTGGAAAAATATCCTGATTTGCGACGCACCGTCGATTTCTGCCGCCTCTTCCAAACCTCTTGGTATACTTACTTTGAAAAAGGACATGGTGACGATAATATTCCACATCGCAGCTGCACTAGGCAGTACCATCGCCCAAACGGTATTGATCATCCCTAGATCACGAACTAATAGATAGGTAGGGATTAATCCGCCCTCAAAAAACATGGTGAATACAAGCATCGCCATAATCACATTCCTGCCGATAAGGTCACTTCTTGATAAGGCGTATGCCATCGGCAAGGTTACGGCCAGGTTAATAAACGTACCTAATAACGTGTAAAATATTGTATTGCGGTACCCTAACCAAATTTCACTATTTTGGAACACACGTTCATATCCTTCAAAAGTGATTCCTTTTGGAAATAACCACATTTCACCTGAGTTTACATATTGCGGATCACTGATTGAAGCACTAATAATGTAAATGAGCGGGTAGGAAATCACTACAATGAAAAACCAAACTAATAATTTATTGCAAATGTCAAAGATCTTATCAGACTTTCCTTGTTTTATGCCCATTTTGGATACTCCTTTACCATAAGCTTGTACCCGTTCTTCTCGCTAATCGGTTGAATATGATGAGGATGATGAAGTTAATAACTGAATTAAACATACCTACTGCGGTTGAATAGCTATATTGTCCATGCAACAAACCTGCTTCATAGACATAGGTTTGGATGACTTGTGACGATGATAAGTTTAATTCGTTCTGCATAAGCAAGATTTTTTCGAATCCAATGGACATCATCGTACCCATATTAAGAATTAGCAGGATAATAATTGTCGGCATAATGCTTGGAAGGTTTACATGCCAGATACGCTGCAGTCTTGTGGCACCATCCATTTTTGCTGCTTCATGGAGCTGAGGATCAACCCCTGCCAATGCAGCTAAATAAATGATGGCTCCCCATCCTAAGTTCTGCCATTCATTAGACCAGACGAATATCGTTTTAAACCATGCCGGATCAGTCATAAACTTAATCGGTTCAAAGCCTAGAAACTGAATGAAATTATTGACGATACCAGTTACTGGATTCAGAAATGCAATTATCATACCGACAAAAACAACGATTGATATAAAATGCGGTGCGTAGGTAATTGTTTGCGCGATTTTTTTAAATTTCCCGTCCCTTAACTCATTTAGTGACAGGGCAACAATAATCGAAATCGGGAATAATGCTAGCGCATACAAATTAATTCCTAGTGTGTTTTTAATTAGATCCCAGAAATAATAAGACTCAAAAAAACGAATGAAATGGTCAAATCCGACCCATGCACTGCCAAAAATACCATCTACCGCTCTGAAATCCTTAAAAGCAATTTGCAAACCATACATCGGGTAATATTTAAATACAAGGAAGTAAATTAATCCTGGCGCTAAAAGCAAATAGAGCTGCCAATTTATTTTAATTTTCCTCCACTTGTACCCCTTATTTTTATTCTTTGGAACATTGCCAGGAACAGTTTCGTCAGCCAATTTAAAACACTCCTTTCTCATCGAGGAAGCTCAGGCGCACACTTACGAATTTACCCTTTCGAGGGAATAGTCACTGGTAACTTCCCACTGACCTCTTCCTTGCCGAAGATGGCACCAGCTGTTATTTCAAGCATGGGATATGTGAATTCATACGTATTGATGTATGCCTTCACATTTGGTAAATATTGAAGGTCATATGGACTTCGCATCGCAACTACTACATAAGGCTGACCGGTCTGATGCAGTTTATCGACAAGTGAGATCTGTTTGCTCCCAGGCCGAATCGATAATGTTCCAATCACAAGAAAATCATAGTTCTTTGCCTTTTCAACTATCGTGTCAATCTCTTCTTCTGAAATTGCACCATTGTAATAATGTGCATCGGTTTCTTTGTGATAATGCTTAACCGCTTCATCCAGTGAAAGTGTTGCATATCTTTTGTCTTCTACTTGCATCGTTGTCCCGTTTTCTGGACAAACAACTAGAACCCGTTCGTTATCATTTAATTGAACTGGAATGGTATGATCGTTTTTGACGATTGTGACACTTTGCCTATAAACCTCGTCTGCGATTTCTTTATGTTGAGCACTGCCGACAATATCAGGTACATCTGCATGTCCTTTTAGAGGAATTTCATCCCAGTTTAAGTATTTCCGCTTTAAAACATCGATTCTTTCATTGGCCTCATCCAGCTTAACTTCCGCCAATTCTCCACTTTCAACGGCTTCAATCATTTCTGTGATGACTCCCAATTGTTTTTCCAGCGTATGAGAGACCATTACAAGGTCGACACCAGCTTTTACAGCCTCTACGGCACCCCGTGACGTGCCGATGCCATCTGCAATCGCATTCATTTCCATACAATCGGTTGTAACTACTCCTTTAAATCCAAGTTCCTTCCGAAGCAAACCAGTAATAACCTTTTCGGACAAAGTAGCTGGAACACCAGAGTTTGGTTCAATCGCTGGAAAGTAGACATGCGCAGTCATTACCGTATCTGCTCCCGTTTCAATGTTCTCCTTGAACGGTAACAATTCGATCTCGTCCAATCTTTCTTTCGAATGAGAAATGATTGGTAAATCCAAATGGGAGTCGACATCTGTATCCCCATGACCTGGAAAATGCTTCAGAGTCGTTATGACTCCAGCTTTTTGCATTCCTTTCATCAACCCTTTTCCGAATGCAGCAACCTTCTCGGCGGATTCCCCAAACGAACGTACCCCAATTACGGGATTTTCTGGATTATTATTCACATCTACAACTGGAGACAGATTCCAATTGATGCCTAAAGCTTTTAATTCGGCTCCACTAGAAAGTCCAACCTGGAACGCATTCTCGGGATCATCAGTCGCCCCTAAAGTCATTGCCCCAGGAAAGATCGTTGTACCTTCACCTAAGCGACGAACGACACCATTTTCCTGATCTACACAGATCAATAACGGATGTTCATACCCTGCTCGCTTCGCCTCTTTCTGTAATTCAGAAGTGAGTGTCAATAATTCCTGAGGTGTACCGATATTTCTGCCAAACAAGATGATTCCACCAATGTGATAATCATGAATCATTTCTTTTATAGGGTCTGGAAGTGTTTTTCCGTCAAACCCGATGATTAGTAATTTTCCAACTTTTCTTTTTAGATCGTTACTTGCCACACGTTCCCCTTCTTTCTTTAGAGATTAGATGAACATGGAAAGCTCATATTCTTTGATTATCATCCTGAAAAATTTTATATAAAGGTTAGACTCTAAAATTAAAGTTCATGTCCTGGTATTTCATTCCCTCTGCGCACATTTCCGCCCGTCGGGAACTTTAACGTTTGTGCGTATGTTGCACGGCTGACACATCCCCTTACTGTGCCTAATGCTTGGTAGTAATCATAATAACGGAAGGAAGAGGAATTCATTACGAACCAATATTTAGAGATTGCTTCTAAGTATGTATCAAATTCTTCAGATACATCAATGAATACATCCGGCTCATAACCTTCCATATCCTCCCAGTTTTCACTATGGTAGAAAGGATAAAAATGGGGAGCTAAGCCATCTAAATCAAATCCTGGCAAACCAGCCTTCAATTGTGCAGCCTGTACGATTCGCGGACAGAGCGCATGATCCGGGTGTATACTATTCTCCCAATGCGTGATAACAACAGTAGGTTTCAGTTCGCGCATAAAGGTTGCAACCCGAGTGATAATTTCATCGTTGAATGTTAACTCTGCATCTTTATAGTCGAGCGTAATACTCTTTCCGCCTAAGACTTCTGCAGCCTTTTCAGCTTCCTGCATTTTTTGTATCCGATAATCTTCAACAGATACATTTGGCGGATTGCCTTTTTCTCCTGCCGTTAAATGTAAGAAGGTTACATCCCAACCTGCTTTGGCATATTTATGTGCAATTGCACCTGCTTGCAGTTCCACATCTCCACAATGGGCACCAACCAATACTAAATGTTTCTTTTTATCCATCCTTACACCCCTCTGTAAATTAATTAAAATCCTTATATGCGAACGCTTTCATAAAGCGTGAAAAAATTATTGCTAGTACCACTTAAACTAGCAATCTGAGGTAAATAACGTGATGTATTGTTAATATAACATAAGAATACTAGAAATGAAATAAAAATTTATAAATTTTATTAAAAAATTGTATTTATATTTCAAAATAAGAAAAACACCTGGTCAGGATTATCTCCGGCCAAGTGTTTTCTCTGTTGTTTTTTAGTTAATGGACTCTTCCAATGCATCTGCATTATTCTGTAACACTGTTTTGCTAGTTTCATCTATGTTGCTTCGATCAAGATGCTTTCGGAAGTTGTCCAAATGCTTAATCGCTTGCTTGATACGGCCTTTCTCGTAGTGACGTTCCGTTTGTTTCAGTGCGTTTGACAGCTTTTTATATGTGTGGTGATCCATTTCACCTTCCTCTTTTAGCTTCGTGACTTGAGCTATTAGGGAAGCCGTAGTTACCTCAACCGTTACGTGGATTACATTGGTAGAAATTTCTTCGTCATTATATGTCACAACGGCATGGATATCTGTACTTCCCGCATTTCTGGCTGTAAGCACACCATGATTCACTGTTGCTGCTTGCGCATTACTGGATATCCAAGTTATTTCAGCTTCCGCTAAATCAGCAGATTCCCCGTTAGAAAGCAGCACTTCAAGTTCTACAACTGTTTCTGCCCCTTGCTGAAGTGTCGTCTGATCTAAAGTGATCACAGCTTCTTCTGCATGAGGCTGAATCGGATCTTTTAAAACAGAATATAGTGAATCCAACAGGTCGATGCCATGATCCTGGCTTATCTCCCAGATCATCGCACCTCCAAGTCCTCTTTCACGGATATATTCTGCTTTTAGTGTCAGCGATTCGGGATCATCATAAGAGATGAAAGTGGATGTTTCTTCATTAAATAAATATGGAACTTGTGTCCCTTCATCCCAATATCTTGTATAGCCATTATTTAAATAATCATTCTGCATAAACCGATTATAGGTTACGGATCCACTGCCTTCAAACGGCTGACGGAGTCCATTGTTTTCATCAGACGTCACATTATACCAATACCCGTAAAAAGGCACTCCCATCACAACCTTTTCAGCAGGAACTCCGGCATCCAAATATGCATCAACTGCTCTGTCTACACTCCACGTTTGTCCATCATCATCATACAATGGAGCATTAAAATCAGCTAAACTCTCCCACGTCCCATGGATGTCATAAGTCATCATTTGAACATAATCCAAATATTCATGGCTGGACCCAAGCTGAGTATTTTCTACAAAACCAGCATTAGCAGCCCCTGCGATAGATAGGGTGTAATGCACATTATCCCTTTCACCCTGCTCGTCCAGTTTTTCCCGTAATGTTTCAAGCAGCAATGGGAAATTCTCACGATCCGCAGGGTTAGGAGACGTTCCTGGGCCGCCGCCTGTCACTGGGTATTCCCAATCTAAATCCACCCCATTAAAACCATACTCTACGATAAACTCTACAACACTATCAGCAAAAATCTCCCGTGATTCTTCTGTTGCAGCAGCTTCAGAGAAGTTTGCCGAACCACCCCATCCGCCGATGGCAATCGTCGTTTGCAAATGCGGATAGACTTCTTTCAATTCATTCAATGCAGCGAAATTTTCTGGATCATTGACCGGATCACTCATTTTAATTTTCAAATCATCCCCGATTAAACCAAAGGCATAGTTCACATGTGTTAAGCGACTTGCATCCAAGTCTCTTAAAATATCAAAATTCCCTAACGTAGACCAGCCAGCTAAATAGGCAATCATATAATTTGCAGGCGGGGTTTCTGCCGGCTCCCAATTAGGCGGAATATACCCGTCAAGGATGTTGTCGACCAAAAGGACACGTGTAGAGGTTGTTGACTGTCCATTTGCATCATATGCAACAACTTTGATAATCGCATTCCCCTCCGGCGCAGAAGTCGTATCCCACGCAACCGTATAGGTGCCTTCATTTGATGTCACCTCTGGGAATTCCCAATAATCGGCATTCATATCGCGATAAGATTTAACATAAAATTCAACATGGTTTACCTGATCATTTTCTGCGTGGACAGATAATTCAATCGTACCAGCGTATCCGCCATCTCTCGGATTCGCTCCATTTGGTTCAGGAGCATGAATTTCACTCGTCTCAGGCAGTGAATCGATCTGTTTATCCGTTAAGATCGTAATCGTGTTATCATCGATGGAAGTATTATTGTAGATGTCGATTTCCTTCACACGGAATTGATAAAGGGTGTCTGCTGATAAACCCTCCACGTGGTATTCACTTTCCGTCGTCTCCGCTATCTTCTCTCCATCTTGATAAATTTCATATTGATATAATTTACCTGTTGTTGACGCTGTCCAAGATAGTAACGCGCTTGTGTCAGTCCGTGATACGACAGTTAAGTCTTTTGGTGATTCAGGAGCATTTGGTTCGGAATAATTGTTAACAATAACATCCCTTGTAACCGTTTCCACTTCACCGGTCGAATAAGTGATATCTACTCTTAAACGATATTCACCGTCCGGCACCCACGGATTTCCCGTTGGCCAGCTCCAAGAATAAGGGGCATCACGAATCGGGGCATATGGATAGTAAGCAGATTCCGGCTCATTTACAGCTTTTGCGTAAAAGATTACCTGCTCTACCGATTTACTAGGATCAGGTACTGCAGTGATTACCGGGCTTCCCTCAACTGTATCTCCACCTTCTTCTATGGTAGTAACATCAATATAAGATGGTGATTCATTGGTTGATTCTGCGGCTGTTCCGATTGACTGGGTTGCGATAAGATATACCAAACCAACGACTAAGGTCATAAACAAAAAGAATTTTGCGAAAAATCTACTCATAGATATCTCAGCTCCTGTATTTTTTATCTTTAACCTGCATGCCTCGGCAACTAGATCTTTTTTGATAAACTTATATTATTCACCCCCATTACAGTGGATGAATCTACCAAATCATGTTGTCTGCGATAGATAGAAAGAAGCTAGATTCATATTATTTTCACAAGTGTATCATTTTTGAATTAATTATACAACTTTTTGTGAATGATATTAAAATTTTATTTCAGTCCTTTTTCCTGCTAACATTTTCCACTTATGAAAAAGAAGCTGAATACTTGCAAGCAGCAAGTATTCAGCTTCTAAATGATCTTCGGCTACAAGGGTAAGCTCGCAACCAATGACAAAGCTCCTTCGTCCGCAATCATCGTTACCTTTTCGTGATTTCGTAATACAGTTGCTGGAAAACTTTCACTAATTTCTCCCTCAAGCAATTGCTTAACAGCTTCCGCCTTTTTCTTTCCAGAAACTAATAAAAGAATTTCTTTACTCTCCATAATCGTTCCAATACCCATCGTTATTGCCTGGGTCGGCACATTTTTCATGGAATCGAAGAAACGTGCGTTGGCCTCCCTAGTCGAGACATCGAGTTCTACGATATGAGTTCTGCTGGAAAAAGAAGATCCAGGCTCATTAAATCCAATATGACCATTTAACCCCAATCCCAGGAGTTGAAGATCAATATGACCAGCTTCCCGGATCTTTTTCTCATAGCGGGAACATTCTATTTCAATATCAGAAACATCCCCATTCGGTAATTGAACATGATTCATTTCTATATCAACATGGTTAAACAATTTGTCCTTCATATAGAAATAGTAGCTATTTGAATTCTTCTTTTCCAATCCAGCATACTCATCGAGATTAAAGGTTTTAACATTTTTAAATGTGACTTTCTCTTTACGGTACGCATCAATGAGGCGCTCGTATAACCCTTCTGGAGTTGACCCTGTTGCTAATCCCAATACAGGTTTATCAAGCTTTCGAATCTGATTGACAACATAGTTACATGCTTTTTCACTTAATGCATCATAATCTTTTACCCTGATAATATGCATTACCTTGCCCCCTTTGAGCAGACATAGCTTTATATGAACGATTACGGCCAATCAAAAAATTCACAGTTCACTTAACTATAGTACCTTGCCAGGATTCAAGCGATTGTCTGGGTCGATTGCATGTTTTATTTTCTTCATTAAATATAATTCAACCGAGTTGGTCATTCTTTCAAAATATGATTTTTTTACAATTCCAATTCCATGTTCCGCAGACGGGAGTCCGCCAAGTTCAGCAACTTTGTTATATAAATCATCTAGCAAGGCTTTCCGCTTCTTTTCCCATGTTTCTTCATCTAAACTTTCCTTCATAAGTACGGTATGGATGTTACCATCACCTGCATGTCCAAAATTGATGACAGAAAGTCCGTGTTTATCCTGCAACTCTTTCGTATACATGATCATTTCCGCAAATTTATTGATTGGGACAACTTCATCGAGCATTTCATATTCCGTGAATTGCATGAGTGCGATTAATATATGATCACGCAACATCCATGCTGCTTCTGCTTCCTCAGCTGTTAGAGGGATTATTTCTAAAGCAACGGGATTTAACATGTCACCTACTGATTCGACTTTACGCAACATAGTCGCTTCGTCACTGTCATCAATTGTCATTAATACATAAGAATTGCCTATTTGGCTTTGTAATTTAGCATTTAAATACTTCTCACTTAATTCAATCGTAGATCGTTCAAATAGTTCTAAAGCTGTCGGGTTAATTCCATTCTTTAGAATTGCTAATACACCATCTGTTGCTGCACGTAAGGAATCAAATGCCAGTAAAACAGATTTCTTGTACTTCGGCAATGGCAGGATCTTCAATTTTACTCGCGTCGTAATTCCCAATGTTCCTTCCGAACCAATAAAGAGGTTCTTCAAATCATAACCAGTACTGTTTTTTATATTTAGACTCCCCAAGGTGACTGCCTCTCCGGTAGGAAGGACAATCTCCAGTTCACGAACATAATCTCTTGTCGTTCCGTATTTCACTGCACGCATTCCACCTGCATTGGTAGCAACATTCCCTCCGATTGTTGAATGCTTGGAACCCGGATCTGGTGGATAGTAGTAACCTTTACTTTCTACAAATGCTTGGATATCTTGCAATTGTACGCCCGGCTCAACCGTTAAAGTCATCGTTTCCTCGTCTAATTCAAGAATGCGGTTCATACGATGAACATCAATTATCAATTCATTTCCTGTAATCGGAACTTGTGCACCGGCTACACCTGTCCCTCCCCCACGAGCAATAATCGTTAAATCTTTCTCAATTGCATAGTTCACTAGCTTAACAACTTCTTTCGCTGTGAGCGGGAGTGCAACTGCATATACTTTTTCTACTTGTTTGACAAAGTGGTCTGTTTGATAAATCTCCGGAACTTCATCACCGAAGAAAAGTCTGTCTTTGTCCTGTATAATCTCTTGTAATTGCTTCATGTAACGTTTTCCTCCTCTTGAAATCTAAGTTACTATTAAAATAAACCCTGTTAACGGCCATTCTAAGATGTAATGTAATAATGATTTTGACAACGCTTTCATTGCAGTTTAGAAAAGTACGTATTGTAACTTAAAAAAGTGTGTTGGTTTGTTTGTATATAATATAACATAAAAGAATTGAATTTAAAATATAAGTTCAGTTATTTTTAATCATTTATGTAATAATATTTTAATTAGAGTAGTAGAATTAATCTCTAATCAATACATTAGTGCTGATAGGTAAGAAGTGAAAATATCCTTCTAGAAAAAGAGGTACATGAAAGCCAAAGCCATAAATAGAAACATAGTATAAAGGAGAAAGGATGAGCAGGATGCAAAAAGAAAAAGCATTTACGGCTGCAGTGGTTCAAGCAGGTTCTGAAGTAATGAATAAGGAAAAAGGTGTAAAGAAGGCAGTAAGACTCATCGAAGAAGCAGGTAAACAACATGCAAAAGTCATCGTGTTCCCGGAAGCATTTATCCCTGCCTACCCACGAGGAATGTCGTTTGGGGCAGTGGTCGGTTCCCGCTCCAACGAGGGCAGAAAAGATTTTTTCCAGTATTGGAATAACTCGATTACCGTACCAGGTCCAGAAACAGCCGAAATCGGAGAAGCTGCTCAGAAAGCAAAAGCATATGTCGTTATTGGAGTCATTGAAAAAGACAACCGCTCCAGTCAAGGAACACTTTATTGTACCGCATTATTTTTCGGACCGGATGGTGAGCTATTAGGTAAACATAGAAAACTGAAGCCGACTGGTTCGGAGCGGCTTATTTGGGGCGAGGGCGATGGAAGTACATTACCAGTTTTTGATACACCATACGGAAGAATTGGCTCTCTCATTTGTTGGGAAAATTATATGCCGCTTGCTCGTGCTGCAATGTACGAGAAAGGGATACAAATCTATGTTGCACCAACCGCTGATGCAAGAGATACTTGGTTTGCGACGATGCAGCATATTGCAGTAGAAGGCAGATGTTTCGTCTTATCATGTAATCAGTATTCAACAAAAGATATGTATCCGGAAGAAATAACTTCTCGTAAGGAATTTGAACATCTCCCCCATGAGCTTACACGAGGAGGTAGCTGCATCGTAGATCCACTCGGAAATTTTATCGTTGAGCCTGTTTTTGGCAAAGAAGAAATTCTGTACGCAGACATCAATTTAGACAAAATTGCGGAAGCCCAATTTGACTTTGATGTTGTTGGCCATTATTCCCGGCCGGATGTATTTCAACTTATTGTAAATGAGCAGGAACAGAGAAATACGATATGGAAGTAAAAAAACAGAGTATCTCGTCAGATAAAATTGAAAGATGGATTGTCCAACTTCCCGACAATCCATCTTTCTCATTTCTATCCTATTAAACATTCCATTTACGTTGCCATACAATTGCAATCTGACCTAATATAGAAACTCAAATTCACAAAATAACATCAGGTGTTTCAGGTAAAACTTGACCGCCGTCTATAACAAGAGATTGTCCAGTAATATATGAAGCTTCCTCGGATGCAAAGAAACACACTGCTGCACCAATGTCTTTTGGTTCACCCAATCTCTTCATCGGCACAACTTCCGCACCTTTGTCACTCAGAGTCTCCAGTTGTTTTTTTAATCCTTCTGTTGCAACCATCCCTGGCTGAACGGAATTGATCGTTACACCATATTTCGCGTATTCTAATGAAGCACTTCTCATAAATCCAAGAATTCCCGCTTTTGTAGCTCCATATAATGCTCCGCCGGGATACCCGGTAATGTCTCCAGTAATGGAGGATGTAAGAATAACACGTCCATAATTTTGCTTTTTCATCGCTTTTAACACTGGTTTTATAATGTTGAAAATACCTTTCAAGTTAATACGTTGAACTTTGTCCCAATCTTCTTCTGTCATATCCTCAATTAATACTTCAGGATAAATTCCGGTATTTGCAGCTAAAATATCGATTCTTTTATGTTTCTCTAAGATATCTTGGACAACTTGTTCTGCATTACGTTGATCAGTTACGTCAAGCTTGTAATATTCACCACCGACTTCTTCAGCAGTTTCTTTACCTGCCTTTTCATCAATATCACAAATCATTACTTTTGCTCCAGCTTTGGCCAGAGTTTGTACAATCCCTTTACCAATCCCATTAGCTCCACCAGTAACTAAAGCAATTCGATTTGTTAGTTCAAACATGTTCAGCCATCCCCTTCTATTATCGAAATATTCATTGATTTCATTATAAGTTTAATGGAATTGAATGACAAATAAAACAATGTGCTGGTTGTAAGATGATTACAATTAATCCGCTATTAAAATGAGGCTGGCAAAGTTATATAAAACCACACGAATCAAAAAGATGCTTCGACAAGTTTCGGGTGGTGACAGCGTATAATGGTAAATAAATCAAGTCTACATTTTCTCTAAAAAAGACCGAGCTCAACTAAAGCCCTTCATTTTCATTTTTTTGAAAAGACTCATCTACCACAGAACTTTATGTTAGAGTCTCTCTACGACGTGAAAAGGACCTTGTTTTTTCATCCTACAGAGGATACAGCCTAGTTATGCAAACTTCGTTTTCACGTATTATTCGTACTTGTAGGACAAGATCCATAACGCTGTCACACGAGGTCTCTCATAGCCTCAGGCACCATTCAACAATGTGATCTAACGTCCTAGAGAGACTCTACTTTCAATGCTTATTGTCTTGTGTTTATGGACTAGGTATCTGCTTGTTATTAGTTATTCATGTTCTTCTATCTTCGTATAATTAGGCAGAATGTATTTTTGAAGGTAAGGCAAACTTTTCGAAAAATGACTTCTTATTTTTACTTCTTAGTTTCTTATCAATCTGGTTAAGTAAAGTATAATTTTCATCATTAGAACGGTATAGTGTTTGACGCTTTATCATGGAAAAAGCCAATCGAATCATCCGGTTACCCAAGGCGATATATGCTTGTCGGGGTACTTTACCACGATCAATCAGTGCCTGATATTTCTCGTTCATTTCTGGATTGTTAAAAGCTAAAGACTTTCCAACCTGATATACAACATTCCGAAAGTGCTTTCTTCCTTGCCTAGAAATGGCGTAGTAGGAAGGTTTTCTATCTCCTGATTGCTTTACAATCGGGTTCGTTCCTGCCATTTTTATCAGTTGGCCCGCATGACTGAAATCAGAAATATCCCCCATCTCCGCAGCTAAACTCAGCCCCAATGGCTACCCCGATTCCAGGAACACTTAAAATAACGGCAGCCTCTGTTTGTATAAATAAATCCTCAATCTCTTTTTCTAGCCTTTTAATTTGCTTATTCACTGCTTCTAACTGGTCTAATCTTAGATTCAATAAGAATTGTTCCACTTTAACTTGTTCTTTTGATTTCGAGATCGAAGATTGAGCGAAATCCAATAAACACTTGATGGTGGAGTCCCTCAATTTTAAGTCCTCACGGACACTAAGTTCACGCAAACCATCTTCCCCAAGTAATAAAATATCACTTGGATGCAGACAATGCCTCATGATGTAGACCCCAGACTTCCCAAATAGATCGGTAAAAGGCTTCACTTTTTCTTTCTTTCCATTTCGGAAGATTATTTTCCCTTGAAACTCTCGAAAAATAAAGTCCACATGAACACGAATTTGGTTTTTGATCGAAGATTGTTCGTTGACGAGCTCACGCCTCGTACGGGTTAATTTTTGTAAGTCATCGATTCGATTCGTCGTTAATTTCCTGGATGTACCATGTCCATAAATGATGGCATGGACAATGGCCATTAAATCCAAATTGTCCGTTTTAGACCAGTTTAAAAGCATTTTCCGCATCTCTTTCGTGGTAGTCGCATTGATAATACGAACATAATAATGCTCTTTATAGCTACGGTGGACAAGATCTTCATAATAATGTCCAGTGGTTTCAATTCCAAACACGACTTTCTTCATATCGTGCTTCTCTTTCTCACGCCGGACTGCTTCTCTTAACCTATTAAAACCAGTTTCTGATGCATCAAACTCAAAAGGCTTAACCAAAATGTCCCCATAAAACGTACAAATCATCGCCTTATGAATATATTTCGCTGCATCGACAGCCACTAATAAAATATTTTCTGCGCCTGTTTTCCGAATAAACTCTGCCCATCGACTTCCATTTCTTCCTTGAATATGGTTCAATAAAGATTGGACCATCGTTTTCATCTCCTTTTACTGGGTGTAGTTGGAAGTTCTGTCGTAGGTACTTCTATTCTACAATGAAAACGGTGGTCTCTTTATGTTTTTGAACTATTTACTATACTAGGCACACCCAGAGGATGTTAAAATAACAAAGTTGTACAAAAAATAAATAAAGGAAGGTTCACCATGCCACAAACAAAACTAACAAAAAAACAAGTGTTTACTCGAATTATTCTGCGGCTTTTCTTGATTACCCTCGGCGCCTGCATTTATGCCCTGGGACTGGAAGGTTTCCTTATTCCGAATTCATTTATGGATGGCGGGATCACCGGGGTTTCCATTATGATTTCGAGCTTAACTGGTGTGAACTTATCGCTCCTCTTGATTCTGTTAAATATTCCGTTTTTATTTTTCGCTTATAAGTTGATGGGGAAAAAGTTTACCATCTTTAGTTTATATGGAATCATCATACTTTCGATTGCAACTGCACTTTTCCGTGATATTCCGGCTTTCACTGACGAAATGCTTTTGGCAACGATTTTTGGTGGAGGAATGCTAGGTATTGGTCTTGGGATTGTCATCCGTTATGGAGCGGCCATGGATGGTTCGGAAATACTTGGTGTTGTTCTTGCTAGCAAGTTTCCGTTTAACGTAAGTGATTTCATTATGGCATTCAATGTGATTGTATTTACTTGCGGTGGTTTTGTATTTGGAGGAGAGGCTGCCATGTACTCCGTTGTCGCTTATATCATCGCAGCAAAATTGATGGATACGGTAGTAGATGGTTTCAATCAGCTCAGTTCTTTCCATATCGTCACGGATAAAGCAGATGAATTGGGAAATGCAATTGTAGAAGAAATGGGGAAAACTGTAACTTATATCAATGCGGAAGGCGGATATTCGGGAAATCAGAAGAAAATCATCTATGTGATTGTATCTATATTGGAAGAATCTCAACTGCGAGATTTAATTAATGACTTTGACGAAGGTGCATTTGTTTCTGTAAGTACAGTAAATGAAGTAAAAGGTCAGCTATTTAAGAAGAAAAAAGCGGTATAAGCTGAAATGATAAAAAGACTGACTTCAACAAGTCAGTCTCAGGCTGTCGAGAAACCCTCGACAGCCTATTTATTTGCTTTTTTTTATCGAAATAATAAAACAACTCATCATCTAATTTGGTATAATATTGGTAATAATTAGAGGCGGTGATTAGGTTGTTTCATACTAGAAGTAATACTCAAAATGAAGTTGAGTTTGTCTGTCTGGAAGACTTAGTACCACAAGACCATTTACTACGTAAAATTGATAAATACATTGATTTCTCTTTCATCATAGACAAAGTAAGACCTTATTATAGTAGGGATAATGGTCGGCCCTCTTTAGATCCCCTCGTCTTATTCAAAATGATGTTTATTGGTTATTTCTATGGCATTCGTTCTGAACGCCAACTAGAGAAGGAAATCCAAATGAATTTAGCGTATCGCTGGTTTCTTGGATTGAAGATTTCTGACCCTGTTCCACACCACTCCACGATTAGTTGGAATCGTCGTACTCGGTTTAAAGACACGAACATTTTTCAAGAGATCTTTGATGAAATTGTTCTCCAGGCCATCAACCACCGAATGGTTGGTGGGAGGGTTTTGTTTACGGACTCCACCCATCTAAAAGCAAATGCCAATAAACATAAATTCACGAAAGAAGAAATAAAAGTAGAAGTTCGAGATTATGTAGAGGAATTAAATCAAGCTATTGAAGAAGATCGGAAGCAACACGGAAAAAAGCCACTAAAGGTCAGGGAGGAAGTGAAGGACACAAAAACAATCCGTAAGAGTAAGACGGATCCAGAAAGTGGTTTTATGTCTCGGGACAATAAACAAGAAATGTTCTGTTACCTCGATCATCGTACGACAGACATGAAATTTAATATAATTACAGATGCTTATGTCACTCCAGGAAACGTTCATGATTCCGTCCCTTACTTAGAGCGATTGGATCGACAAATGGAAAGATTTGATTTCAAAGTAGAAGCTGTTGCCTTAGACTCTGGTTACTTGACTAATCCAATATGCAAAGGACTATCAGATAGAGACATATTTGGAGTGATCGCCCACCGTAGATATCAACCGACGAAAGGGTTATTTCCAAAGTGGAAGTTTAAATATGATAGAGAACAAGATCATTACCTTTGTCCAAATGGGCAAAGGTTAGCCTATTCGACCACAAGTAGAGACGGCTATCGAGAATATAAATCCGATCCTAAACAATGTGTCACTTGCCCACTATTAAAAGAATGTACCAGATCAAAAAATCATCAAAAAGTAGTAACACGCCATGTTTGGGAAGACCATAAAGAAAACGTACGAGAAAACCGTCTATCTTCATCCGGAAAGATGCTTTATAAGTATAGAAAGGAAAAAGTTGAGCGAAGCTTCGCAGATTCAAAAGAACTGCATGGGCTTCGCTACTGTCGGTTGAGAGGGTTGCACAATGCAAGTGAGCAAGTATTACTCACTGCAGCGTGCCAGAACATGAAGAAGATTGCCATCCACCTATCTCGATTAGGATAGGTGGATGGGAGTTTATTTTCATCACAAAACTCACTTATAATATAACATTTAATTAAAAATAAAAAGCTTGTAGAGAAAAAACACCCACTTTCTCTACAAGCTGAGCCTTATTTATAAGGCTTTTTTTCATTTTTTCATCATATTCTATTCTTGGGTAAATCTTCCGGGCTGCATTTTTTGTTAAAAAGGTATAGAATATAATTATAATGAATATATGCTAGAACATATTTTCGCATCGATAGAGAGGGAGACATTACTATGATATTTAATAAAGGAGAATTATTCTGTGGTCCTGGAGGAATGAGTAAAGGTGCACAAGATGCTTTAGTTATTCATCCTCAAACTGGGGAAGAATTTAGGATTCAACACATTTGGGCAAACGATTTTGACGCCGATTCATGCAAAACTTTTGCAAAGAATATATGTGGAGACGAAAATGACCCTTCTGTACATTTAGGACCGGTAGAAAAATTACCAATAGGGGATAGAGAAGTTCTTCCAGATATTGATTGTCTGGCTTTTGGTTTTCCGTGTAATGATTATAGTCAAGTTGGAAAGAAAAAGGGAATGGACGGCGATTATGGCCCTTTATATTCTTATGGAGTAAAAGCGATTCGTGCATATCAACCTAAGTTTTTTGTCGCGGAGAATGTTGGTGGACTTAAAAGCGCGAATGAAGGACAAGCATTTATTCAAATTTTAACTGAGCTGGAGGAGGCCGGTTATCATTTAACACCTCATTTATATAAATTTGAAGAATATGGAGTTCCTCAAGCAAGACATAGAATTATAATCGTAGGTATTCGAAATGATTTACACGAGGAAGGAATACATTTCCGGGTGCCAGCACCTACAACACCTGTTCCAGAGCAATATGTGACTTCTAAACAAGCACTCACGGATCCTCCAATTCTAGAATTTGCTTTAAATCACGAGTATCCAAGACACGGTGAAAAAGTTAAAAAAATGCTTGAACACATCCCTGAAGGAAAGAATGCATGGCATCCTGACATACCGAAAGAGCTTCAATTGAATGTCAAAGGAGCTAGGTTAAGTTCAATCTATAAAAGATTAGATTCAAATCGCCCTGCTTATACAGTTACTGGTAGTGGGGGTGGCGGTACCCATATGTATCATTGGAAAGAAAATAGAGCTCTTACAAATAGAGAGCGTGCTCGTCTTCAAACTTTCCCAGATGACTTTGAATTCATTGGTAGTAGAGAATCAGTTAGAAAGCAAATTGGAATGGCTGTACCCGTAAAAGGAGTAAAGCAAATTTTTGAAGCAATCCTCAAAACCTTTGCTGGGATTGAATATGATTATGTAGAGCCTGAACCAAAATTACAACTAGAAAATCTAGTTAAACAGAAAAGTATTGCAGCAAAAGAGCTTGCGGCTCTTGTTTAAAGTTACTTAAAATAAAAAGAGCAAGGCATATAAGCCAAGCTCTTTTTTTGGTATACTTTACCTTAAATGATCCATAGGAAGGAATGAGAATAACTCCATCGACCAAAATTTTGTTATTCTCTTTTCCCTACCCTAAAAAATACAAGATTACAATTAAAACAATGATTGACCATATATCTTGGTTTAATTTTTTCATGTATTTCCCCCCTTATAATCATATTGTAAGTAATATAGTAGAACCCTTCATGAACTTTTAAAAAAACTAAAAAATCTTGATTCCACTATCTATACGATAATATAACAGACGTTTTTCGAATCTGCAGCATTTTAATCTAAGATTATTCAAAAGAAAGAAGTCATTTGTTCTGGGAAAATTAATAATAACTAAAAAACGTTAACTTGATTGAGTTAAATGAGAGAGAAAATATATGAACCAATTAAAAGATGTTCAACCAATCCCTAGATAAAGAAAAATGGAGGATATTAAGTGGAATTTAAGGAGGTTTAAAATGAAATGTAAATGTGGCGGTATATTAGATATCATAAGAATAGAAAATCCACCGGGGTCATTAAGCGAACAGGAAAAATTAGCATACAAACGTGTTTGTGATGTTCAGTGTTTGGAATGCGGTAAAGTTTATTATTCCCAACCATATGATTTCGGAAATAAATTCAATACTTTTCGAGATTTAAATAATGATTAAAATGACATAACCCAAGATTAGTAATATGGCTTCTAGAGATGTCTGTTACAGATTACTGTATTTACAGTTTATTGTATTTACAGTAACCTGTAAGATATTAGGTTAAATACCCTTCCATTTAATTATTTGACATTACCCAATATTTTGTTATCATAAAAATATATTATTTTTATTTTTCAGTCACCTCTTAGGTGAAAGTCGTTATACCTTCATTTCAGAAGGAGACTCGGCATAAAATGTTTTACCTTTGTATTCCAGCCCAATGGAAAAGTTAGGTCGAGTGTAAGGCTCATAAGGATACACGCTATTCGTGTGCAATTTTATAGGTAATAAAAACAGGTATTGTCTTTAACAATACTTTTTTTATGGTGTTTAAAAAGCTGATTGATTCCTCCGGGAGTTAATCGGCTTTTTCATATAAAAATATTTTAAGAGGAGTGATTCAAATGGTTTTCAAAAAACCAAGGAAAATGTTTATCGCTTACGCTGACAGCCAAGGAAGGAATGAGCTATTGATCAGGGATGGGAAAAATTATTATGTGCTCACAAGCCAACAAAAAGTCTTTCCCCTATNAGCTCTTACATTGGATTTACGCCTTACTAAAAAACAGAACCACTTTCCAAGATATAGCATAAAATCTATATCTAACTAAATATAACAAAACCTTCCAATCACTATGTAGTGGAGGGTTATTTGGCATACGTAATTTTAGTATATCATGAGAGAATTAATTTTTTTAGAGAAAAATATTGACAACTATTAGCTGGTTTAGCACAATAAGAAAAGGTTTTCTGTTAATTCGTCTATTCATCTTATTTTGTAGCTAAAATTGTAAATTCCCAAGGGATATTTTTATTATGCTTTTCTCGATTTTTATCATAACTTATTGTAATTTATAACCAGAAGAAATAACTGGATTTATTATTTCACTAACTGCCCCGATACTTCAACAAAAAGGATGCGATTTCCTTCTTGAAGAAACGCGCCCGTTAGCTAAATTAGAGACTACTTAGATGTTCATGTATTAACTGCCATTCGTTATCGTTGCTCCTTATAAAGATATTTGTTGCCCTTCCGTTTCCAGACACAAACTTTCCATTGTGATATCCTTGATAATGGTATGTATATATACAAGTTGCTGTGTTTTGATCTGTAGCAATCCACCGGACATCTTTAGCTGTATAAATTTCCTCTTTAATTATGTCCCAAGCTGTTTCGAAGTAATTTTGAATTTCAATCATGGTAGTACAAGTTTTATCACTAAACCAATAAATGGCATCTTTGTGAAGAACTTTTCTAACATTACTAAAATCATGTGAATTAGTAGCTTGTAGATATTGTTTTAATGCTTCTTCATAATTCAATAGAATTCTCCTTTACAATTTCTTTCTCCATACACTTCAACTATATGCCCCATAGTACAATAACTTCAACACAAAGAGCGATAATCCTTCTTGGAATATCGCACCCGTTACTTGAAGAGTGCACTGTCCTTTATTTCTTTACCAAAACATATTGCTGATCATCTAAAAAGAATGTTTCGCAAAGATGATTGATGTCATTTAATCTTATATGGTTTCCGAATTGTAGCGTAGTGAGGTTAATAACTACATCCTTACTGTTATCTTTCTCTTTTTCTTCTTGTCCATCCCAACAAGAGTATATCTCTATAAAATCCCCTTTTAATAAGTGCACTTCAATATAACTAAAAAGTGATTTGATTGATTTACGATGAAATGATGTAATGTTTGTGTCTAGGTATCCTTGCACTTCATATACAAAAGGCGTTGTGAATTTATCTCTTACCAGTTCGTATCCAGAAACCAAGTTATGGATCTACGTCAATATTTAGGACACATTTAAGTTAGTTTTTTGGTTGTGCTTTGAAGCTTATTTGAATAGATATGTGAAGGCTTGACATGGAGCCTCTGTGTG
>NZ_JBHUDE010000035.1:0-82027 GCF_042678205.1 Oceanobacillus luteolus | reverse complement strand
TAACCGTAAATCTGTTTAAAACATCTCAGATTCACGGTTATTTGGCGTTTCTGTTTTTAATTTTAGTTGCTTCTATTATAAAATTTCTTAGTTCGGGCTTACGTTGAGTGAATTAAATATTAAATATAAAATTGTATTTTACATCAAGGCATGACAACTCATATTAGGAGCTGTCATGCTATTTTTATGATGGATTTTCTCATCGACATCCGTTCATACATATCGTTAATAAACAGAGTAGTTGATTCATAGATACAAACGAAACCTGATAGAATAATTGAAAAGCCCCAATAGACGTTGAATTTGTATATTGGGGCTTCATCAAACTAAAAGACTTTTAATCTAAGTCAATCCAAACTGTCTTTGTTTCCAAATAGAGATCTAATGATTCCTCTCCATTTTCTCGACCAAGTCCGCTTTGTTTATATCCACCAAATGGAACTGCAGGATCCATTGCATTGTAAGTATTCACCCAGACTGTTCCTGTTCGCAGACCATCTGCAACGAGATGGGCTTTCCGGATGTCTGTCGTATTTACTCCTCCACCTAATCCATACTCGGTTTGATTTGCTAATTCAATCACTTCATCGATATCTGTGAATGGAATACCTGAAACGACAGGACCAAAAATTTCCTCTTGGGCAATTCTCATATTATTGTTTGTATTTGCCACGACGGTCGGTTTTACAAAGTATCCATTCGCTAATTCCTCTTCCGTTGCATTACCGCCAACTAGAATTTCTGCTCCTTCTTGTTGACCGATGTCTAAATAGCCAAGAACTCTTTCTTTTTGTCTTTCAGAAATAAGTGGTCCTAAAACAGTTGAAGGATCAAATCCATTTCCAACTTTATAATTTTTCGTGTAATCTGCTAAATCACTCATGAAATTATCATAAATATTTTTCTCAACAAATAAACGGGAACCTGCAATACAAGCTTGTCCTGAATTGTAAAATACAGAATTTGCAGCGTTTTGAATGGCTTTCTCATAGTCCGCATCGGCAAACACAATATGAGCGGACTTTCCACCCAGTTCAAGGGAAACTTTTTTCACACTTGCAGCTGCTGAACTCATAATCTTCTTACCAACAGCTGTTGAACCAGTGAAAGCAATCTTATCGACCAGTGGATGGTCAACTAGAGCTTGCCCAGCTGTTCCGCCAAATCCTGGCACAATATTGACAACGCCATCAGGAAACCCAGCTTCTTGAACAAGTTCTCCAAGTCGCAATGCAGTTAAAGGAGTATTTTCAGCTGGTTTTAAAACAATCGTATTTCCAGTAGCTAAGGCAACTGATAATTTCCAGACAGCCATCATTAATGGACCGTTCCAAGGAATGATTTGACCACAAACCCCTACTGGTTCTTTCCTTGTATAAGTAAACGTCTTTCCTGGAACAGAAGTAGGAATCGAACTTCCGGTAATCTTCGTGGTCCATCCAGCAAAGTAACGAATATTTTCTGCCGCAGATGCCGAGAAGAATTTTGTCATATTGAGTGGAGCCCCATTATCCAGTGTTTCTAAATGGGCAAGTTCCTCTCCATGTTCTTCCAACAAATCTGCAAACTTCAACATAAGTTTACTACGGTCATATGGCTTCATTGTTCGCCAAGGACCTTTGTCAAATGCATCACGTGCAGCACGAACTGCTAATTCAATATCTTCTTTACCGCCTTCAGCAACAGTAGTAAGGAGTTCTCCGGTTGCAGGGTTTCTCGTTTCGAATGTTCTTCCAGATACCGATTCTACCCATTTGCCACCGATAAATAATTTCTTTGGCTTGGAAATAAATTTGGCAGCATTTTCATTCAATTGGACTAATGTATTGGTTGTCATATCCATACCTCCTATTTTTGAATGCGCTTACAAATAGAGTGATTATTACTCTTTAATTTATTATAATAGGATGTAAGGCAAACTAAAAGGGATGTTTACAGACTATTGAACATATTAGTATTATTTGTACAATAAAATAACATATTTGAACAAAGGGGGACTCTATGTATAACAATGAGGAATCTTACATTGATAAACGGATTGTAAGGACAAAGAGCAAGATAAAGAAGACATTCTTATTGCTGTTACAACAGAAACCGTACAACAAACTAACGATTACAGAAATTGTTAATCAATCAAAAATTAGTCGTGTTACTTTTTATAATCATTTTGATAGTAAAGAGGAGCTACTTATTGAAATTATTGACGATGTAATGAAAGACTTAGTCATTAGTTATCGGAAACCATACGAAAATCTTAATTTATTTACGGTTAATGATATAAAACCTTCCATGTTAATGTTATTTGAGCATGTTTACAAGTATTCAGACTTTTATTCTACAGTTACCAATTCTGATATTTTAATAGAACTCCAAAACCGTATGATTGATGAGTTGAAAAATTTAGCTTTAAAAGACTTTAGTATGATTAATTCAAATATTGATAGAGTGATCTATGCGGAGTGGTACGCATATGCGATTTACGGAATAATACTAGAGTGGATCAAGAAGGGATACTCACATTCACCGAAGTATATGGCTGAGCAATTATTAGACCTTGTAAAAAGCATTCCAAAAAAGAGGGTAGAAAGAAAGGGAATGGTTAGATATTCTTGATGGTAGAATTTGAACAGATATTAGTGGTGAAATAACAAAATTTATACCTTTTAATGGGGGGCCTGATAAATATAAGGCGGAAGGTTTCTATCCAAACTATTAAATATCAACTCTAATATTGACATGGATAAAAAACTACTACCAAAAGACCATTAAAAAAACAGCCTTATACATTAATGTACAAGGCTGTTCTTAATTCACTAAAAATCTATTCTGCAATATACGCTTGTTTTAATTGATAAAGTCCATGAGCATTGATATGTAAATCTTGGACGTTATCATTTACACCAAGTAGATATTCTGAGTGGTTTAAGTAAATCATTGGAGCGAGCTCCACAAGCATTTCTTGTGCTTCAGAATAAAGTTCCTGTCTAACTTCCGGATCTGTTTCTCTTCTAGCTTCGTCTAGAACTGCATCAAGTTCTTCATCTACAGTAAATGTACGGTTACCCGTCGCCCCTAGAGCTGAAGAGTGGAACAGTGGGTACATTCCATAGTCAGCATCGGAAGTTACCGTAGTCCAGCCAAGGATAAACATATCATGTTCTCCATTTGCTGTTTTTTCTAGGTAAGCACCCCATTCTAGTTCTTCAACTTCAACATCGATTCCAATTTCAGCTAACTGAGATTGAACATTAACTGCAGTATCTACAAGTTGTTCACTATCACGTGTCCAAAGAGTTGTAGAGAAGCCATCTGAGAAACCTGCTTCTTTTAACAATTCTTGAGCAGCCTCTGGATCATATTCAAGTCCACTTACACTTTCATCATATCCGAATACTGGAGGAGCCAAAGGACCAACTGCTTCAAGTCCAACTCCGTTCAATACACCATCGATAATTTGTTGCTTATCAATTGCCATTGAGATTGCTTGACGAACCCGTACATCATCAAATGGTTCTTTTTGTGCGTTAAATCCTACATAATCTAATCTTACACTTGGTTCCTGAACAACATGGACTCCATCAGCACCCTCTACTCGAGAAATGTTATTTGGTCCGATTGTGTCAGCAACGTGACTTACACCTGTTTCAAGTTCAGCGATTCGAGCACTTTGTTCCGATACAACTTTGAAAGTAACAGAGTCCAGCTTAGCCGGTTCTCCCCAATACTCTTCGTTACGAGTCAATACAACACTTTCACCAGGTGTCCAGCTTTCAAATACAAATGGTCCTGTACCAACCGGATTTTGGTTTATGTATGAATCAGCATCTCCGCCAGCTTCAAACTGTGCATAGTCCTCTTCAATAATATTGGGACTCATAATTGCTGCACCACTATGAGCTAAATTAGCTAGTAACGGAGCATATGGATATTCTAAGTTAATCCGAATTGTTAACTCATCAACTACTTCCACACTTTCTACTGCTTCAACTAAGAATGAGCGTGGTGAAGCAATTTCTTCGTCAACTAAACGATCGTAGTTCATTTTTACAACTTCAGCTGTCAGTTCTGCACCATCATGGAAAGTTACTCCTTCTTGAAGTGTAAATTCCCAAGTTGTATCATCTACTTCTTCCCAAGATGCTGCAAGGCCTGGTTGGACTTCTTGGTTCTCATCAAGATTAGTGAGTGTTTCATATATATTTTCAGCTACGTTACTTGATGCAGTGTCGTTAGACCCTTGCGTGGAAAGAGAAACAACATCATCCCCGATGGCAATAACTAAATCTCCACCATCATCTCCACCTTCTGTTGTACCTTCAGTTTCGCCTTCTGCCTCTGCACTATCTTCAGGCTCTGCTGTTGTTGGTTCACCGTCTCCAGCACACGCTGCTAACACTAGTACTAGTGCTAGAATGAGAGAGACGAGAAGCCATGATCTTTTTGACTTCATGCTGTTAATACCCCCTAAAAATAATTTATATTTCCTAAATTGTGAAAATCAAACAATTTCTTTTCAATATAGAGTATATTTTAAGAAAAATCAAGTTTTAGACGTTTTTTTATTGTTTGTTGTCCACTTGAAGTAATTTCCCCTTATACTTTAAGGTGTTTGGGCTTTAAGTTTAAAAGTATAGTAGAAAAGAAGTGGGAGTGGGATTAATCTTGGTTCGGCCTCTACTATATACTTAATTGTGGAGGGAAAAGTTGTCGGGGCAGGGGAGCAGTACATGAAAAAATAAATCTATCACCTCCACTAACCATTCCATTCCCCGACCTTCCCCAATTTAGTTTATAATAAAGGAAGACGATACGAGATACATATTGTCATATAGGCACAAAACAAAGCAGGTGATCACAATCAATATCATAGAAACACGGGTTCGTGGATTTATTACGGACATCCAACACCCTAAACAAAAAAAGAAAATCAATATCAATGATCTAGAACTCCAACTCAGAAGGATAATAGATAATTATTTTGAAATGAATGGCTACGGGCTTTTCTACGAAGCGATTGAAGCCTTACAGGAGGAAGGTGTGCTTTCTCCGATACATAATAAACAATTTAACGGGAAGTCACCAGCTCTTCCGTTGTATTACTGGGTAAATATGAAAGCTAAAGAATCGAAGTGGGACCGCCTTAAGATGATGCGGTTAAGTGACACGTTTGATTTTTCCTATTATGAAGCTCATCCGGAATATCAAACGGAAGAAGAATGGAAACGGATTGAGACGTTATATACCTTCTTACAAACTGCAGACGTTCGAGAAGTCGTGTCTATAGAAGAAAGAAGTTTGGAACTGTTTGGTCATGAAAAGTTTTTAACAGATCCGGAGTTGTTTCCCGAGGGTCGAAGATTTTTATCCCGAATTGGTATATCAGAAGAAGAATTAAAAATGGTAAAATACGGGGAGCCTTTTGTATTTTGGTTGAAGCAAGGTAAGGGATATAACGATGTTCAGCGGGTTCTCATTGTGGAAAATCTAGCTTTCTTCCATACTGCGGTCAAGCTATTGGAAGAAAACGTCCTAGATTATGAGCCAGAACTGATTATTTATGGGGAAGGAACGAAAATCGAACGTAGTTTTTCTTTCTTCTTCGAGATGTTTCCCCCGAAAAACTATCTCTTTTATTACGCCGGTGATATCGATGCAGCAGGGTATGGGATTCTCATTCGATTAATCGAGAAGTTTCCTGATCTGACGATTCAGCCCGCGCTGAAAATATATCGAAAAATGCTGGAGTGTATCGAGCAAAGCAATGACCAAAAGATGGCTCAATCAGCGAATATAGTATATCGTGATGCATTTCTCCAGTGGTTTACAGAGGAGGAGCAGAACATTTTACGTAAGCTTTGGGAAGAGAAAAAACGAATTCCCCAAGAAGTATTAACAATCGAAACATGGAGGCGTTGGTTGTGAACGAATCATGGGAAGGCTTTGCAGAACGAATGCAGCGTCTCAATCCACTGTTTGAATTAGGCAGAGGAATGGAAGTGGGCGAGTTAAAACCTTATCTTCAAACGATCCTCATGCAAGTGCTGCTCGCGATCTTTTATCGTGAGTTAAATGATGATGAGCATCGGCGGAAATCCGATATTAAATATATCGTGGAAGATACGATTAAACAAATGAAGCTGCTCGCAGATGAGAAGCAAATTGAACGAATTACGAGCGGGTTATTATATTCAGGGAAAGAAAAATTATTGGTGCCAGTCACTTCCCGAACAATGTCGAAGTGCCAGGCACTTATATTAATAAGGAAAGGTAGACAGCAAACTTGTCCCTGCGTCTTATGATCTTACTGCATGACGGAATGCATAATAAAGGAGATATGGTGATGGCAACAAAAAAGAGTTCAGATGCTTGGAAAGAAGCTAAAATAAAATGTCGTTTAAATCAAGCTGATATTCAGATGGCCAAGGAGTTGGGGATGACGCCAAAGAGTTTGATTAAAAATATCCCTTCATCAAAGCAGCAATGGAAAGCACCTGTAAAAATATGGGTCCGTGATTTGTATCGGGAGAAGTTCGGTAAAGTCTTAAAACCTAATCCTGCATCCAGTTCAAAATTAATGAAAACAGACGGAAAGCATGAAAAACCAATTACTTCTGAATCAAGAATAGATGATGAAGACTTGCCATTTTGAGATAAATGAAGAGAAAAGTGGCTTGTTTACGAAAAGAAGTAAAAAAAGTAGTTACGACGAGGTATACAGTTATCTTAATAATAGAGAAACTTCCGAAAGACTAATCAAGAAAGAGAAGGTGTGAAAAATGTCTAACACAAAAGAAAAGAAAGAAAGAAGGAAAGTTGAATTACTGAAATTAACAATGACATTCAGTAAGGAATTTTTGAATGAGGAATATGAAAATGTGATTGAAAAATTAATAAACAAAATGGCCAGAAAAAGAGAGGTCCCGTTTTTGACAGGCCGTATTGAAATCTGGGCTGCTGCAGTGATCCATGCAGTGGGGACGGTCAATTTTTTGTTTGATAAATCTACTCAGCCTTATGTGGCAGCAACAGATATTTATTCGTATTTTGATACAAAGCAAAGTACAACTTCACAAAGATCGAAGCAGATTAGAGACATGTTTAAAATGACTTATTTTGACAGTGATTTTTCGATAGAGTCCGTTAAACAATCAAGCCCTTTTAATAATCTTACACAAAGTAATGGATTTATTGTTCCTCAGTATATGGAGAAGGAAAAGTATGTTTATGTCGGAGAAAGAGATATTCAAATGGCACAAGTTTTGGGAATTAAGAGTTTAGAGTTGGGTGAAACATATAAAGAGAGTGATATACATAAATTATTTCAAGTGGAAGAGGCAAGTCTAATGAAGTTCTATGAATACCTTTCGAAGTATTTAACATTTCCTTTTACCGCTATATATGAAGAGGAAGTAGGTCCATTTGAAGTTGCGGGATTTGAAGTAGATTGCCTTGGTTTAGAACAAAAAATGAAAATAGACGAAACTTATGGGATTCTTATGGAATGTATGTTTGAGGAAAAGCATGTCGTACTCCCATTAGGCAGCATTATTTTGGATGAAAAACATAATAATTATAAATGGATAGAGTTATATCTGGATTGGTTCTGGTCATACAGATAATGGAGTCTCTTTTTCTTTTTAGGGCGGGGATTGTTCCCTCATCCACATTTCCCATCATGTTGGATATAGAAAATATATACTCCTTGTAGTATAATAATCATATAATATGGTGATTATAAAGTTACTTGAAAGGAGTTATTCATATTGGATATAAAACCATCGACAACAATACGGAGAGATTACAATGCATTCTCGAAATATTGTCATGAAATTGATGAACCAGTAATTTTAACACGAAATGGTGAAGCTGACTTGGTTGTTATGAGTCACGAGACATTCCGTCGCAGGGAAGCTCGGTTAAAATTACAAACCAAACTCCTTGTAGCAGAAAAGCAAATAGCTGAAGATGCAAAGTTAATGGATCACGAAGAAGTAATGGAAAAAATGCGGAGGAAAATAAATGCCGCAAAAGAAGATTAAATATGCACCTGTTGCTATTGACGATATGGATGAGATTTTTTCATATATATCAGAGGATGATTTTATTGCTGCGGAAAAGTTTTTAGATAAACTAAACGAACGAATAGCCTCATTAGGGGATTTTCCCGAAGCAGGAACGGTCTTATCAGATGATGAATATACGCTTGTTCAGCAGGGATATAGATTTATCGTTGTCCATCCATATTTAATATTTTATCGGATAATGGAAGACTCTGTTGTCATTCACCGGATAATACATGGGCGGAGAGATTATCTGCGAGAATTATTTGAATTCTAAATGATAAATAGAATTTTACCAATCGTCCGTGGCTTGCACTCTTGAATTAAAGCAATTTAGGATGTTAACTGATTTTTGTTGAAACGTATTTCCCCCTCAGATCGTCTTTATTTACAAGACAACAAGAGGGGGATTTTTATATTAATCCAATCAAACATTGTTCATAGGAAATTTTGCCATCCACTTCCACCAACCATTCCATTCCCCGCCGTTCCCCAATTTAGTTTATAATAAAGGAAGACGATACAAGATAGATATTATCTTTTAGGCAGAAAACAAAGCAGGTGATCACAATCAACATCATAGAAACACGAGTACGTGGATTTATTACGGACATCCGACATCCAAAACAAAAAAAGAAAATCAATATCAATGATCTAGAACTCCAACTCAGAAGGATAATAGATAATTATTTTGAAATGAATGGCTACGGGCTTTTCTACGAAGCGATTGAAGCCTTACAGGAGGAAGGTGTGCTTTCTCCGATACATAATAAACAATTTAACGGGAAGTCACCAGCTCTTCCGTTGTATTACTGGGTAAATATGAAAGCTAAAGAATCGAAGTGGGACCGCCTTAAGATGATGCGGTTAAGTGACACGTTTGATTTTTCCTATTATGAAGCTCATCCGGAATATCAAACTGAAGAAGAATGGGAACGGATTGAGAAGTTATATACCTTCTTACAAACTGCAGACGTTCGAGAAGTCGTGTCTATAGAAGAAAGAAGTTTGGAACTGTTTGGTCATGAAAAGTTTTTAACGGATCCGGAGTTGTTTCCCGAGGGACGTAGATTTTTATCCCGAATTGGTATATCAGAAGAAGAGTTGAATATGGTAAAATACGGAGAGCCTTTTGTATTTTGGTTGAAACAAGGAAAGGGATATAACGATGTTCAGCGGGTGCTCATTGTGGAAAATCTAGCTTTCTTCCATACTGCGGTCAAGCTGTTGGAAGAAAACGTCCTAGATTATGAGCCAGAGCTGATTATTTATGGGGAAGGGACGAAAATTGAACGGAGTTTTTCTTTTTTCTTCGAGATGTTTCCCCCTAAAAACTATCTCTTTTACTACGCCGGTGATATCGATGCGGCTGGATTCGGGATTCTCATTCGGTTAATCGAGAAGTTTCCGGATATGACGATTCAGCCCGCGCTGAAAATATACCGGAAAATGCTGGAGTTTATCGAGCAAAGCAATGACCAAAAGATTGGTCAATCAGCGAATATAGTATATCGTGATGCATTTTTTCAGTGGTTTACAGAGGAGGAACAGAACATTTTACTTAAGCTTTGGGAAGAGAAAAAACGAATTCCCCAAGAAGTATTAACAATCGAAACGTGGAGGCGCTTAATGTGAACGAATCATGGGAAGGCTTTGCAGAACGAATGCAACGTCTCAATCCACTGTTTGAATTAGGCAGAGGAATGGAAGTGGGCGAGTTAAAACCGTATCTTCAAACGATCCTCATGCAAGTGCTGCTCGCGATCTTTTATCGTGAATTAAACGATGATGAGCATCGGCGGAAATCCGATATTAAATATATCGTGGAAGATACGATTAAACAAATGAAGCTGCTCGCAGATGAGAAGCAAATTGAAAGAATTACGAGTGGGCTATTATATTCCGGGAAAGAAGAATACAGTCAACCATTTGAAGCTTATTATTATGATGAAGTGAGACAATCTTGGGAGACACAGGTGTTTCGTTATGTGACGATGGATGACTTGTATACGAATTTGGAAATGGGTCAGTCCATCGTCTATAAGCTGACAGATGTTGCGCAAGAAATGATTTTTATGAGCAGGGAAATGGCAGAAGAATTCTCCATTACGATCGAACAACTCTATAGTATCCAGTTGATTAAAAACGGTAACTTTCAGAAAGCCACAAGAAACCTCGATCACCTCATTTCAAGGGTTAACCGCTTAATGGCCAAGGAATATTCCTTCGGGCAGGAAATGATCAATAATCCCAAAATCCTAATCATCGAAGCTGAAAAGCAACGAGCTGATAATCGAATCGAAATTGAAAAGCAATTTGAAGAAGAAAAGAATCACTTCCGTACGATTACAAGTATGATTGAACGAACAAAACGTCAAAATGCCGAGGATGACCACATTCATCGAGAACTCGTCTTGCTTCAAGAAAAGATTGGCCACTCCCGCGGGCTGCATGATCGATTTGCCAAACTCGTGATACAAAATATCTCGTATGAAATGAAATTAAAGGTGGAAAATCCATCCCTATTTTGGGAAAACAGTCTAGTATCCTTCAAGGAACATATTTATGAGGACTGGCTGATGAAAGAGGGAGTGGAGTCTTTTTCCACCATTGAAACGATCCTGTCTCCATTATTTTCCCCTAAAAATGAATTCATTTTGCCATTGGATTGGGTTTGGGGCGAGCAAGAATTCGATGGAAAAGAGGAAATCGAAGTCGTGGAAGACGAGGAGGAGACAGAAGGGATTGTTCAAGCGCGCATCACGAACTGGGATTCTGTCGTGAAGGCATGGAGCTATGTGTTCCAATATCTCCAAACGTATAAGGAGTTCTCTTTAGTCGACTTAAAGGAGCTGCCGCTGGAAGTACAGGATGTATGGTTTGAGGAATATGAAAGCATCGATTTATGGATGATGTTTGATAGAAAGCCGCTTAAGGTGCAAGTTCTCCACCGGAAAGAAGAGACATTAAATGATGAACGGGAGATTCTGCTTTATAAGCTAATGCAGGAATATCCGCAATTTCAAGTATTTGAAGGTGCCAAGATTTATACGGAGTTTGATCATCGTGCCGAGCCAATTACTTGGTATGACATGAAAATAACTCCGTTTAAAATCTGTATCGAGGAGGAGAACCGATGAACGCAGAAAGTATTAAAAAAGCATCCGCCATTTATTTTTCCCTGTTAAAGGAAAGAGTCATCGATGAAACGAGCGAGCATTTTGAAGCGTATTTTGAACCGGAAGTGCGGCAAACGGTTCTACTCATGGCGGATGAATCAGGGACGTATATTATTGAAGCGCCGAAACGGATTCATTTAGTCGTTCAACCAACAGGTTCCGTTTTTGCGACGAATTTTACCCATATGCGGGACAAGCATAATCAGGTCGAAACGAAGAAACAGTTTCACCTCATGAGTGTGATTTTGATGTCTTTTTTAGCAAGTGTCGATCAAAATCAGGCTGCTAAAATAAGGACGAAACGGGAAGGGATCAGCTTTTATTCCCTTGAACGTAAAGTAAATGAACTCATCATCAATTGGGATCGTATCCTAAAGAGTAATCCGAACTTTGGTGATGAGGAACGGATTGACATGAGGGAAGTCGTCACCATGTGGAAGTATATGGAAGTTGATCGAGATGATGCATCACTCCGAAAGGTTAATAAACGGACAAGGATCGGTCTCATTGCTAGCAGCATGAGGCTTCTCGAGACAGAAGGTCTTGTCGTCATCCTCGACTGGGACGATATTCCAAAGGTCATACCGAAGCAGGAATTATTTGAGCGGATTGAATACTTATATCATGACTATGAACGCTATGAATTTATGAAAAAATTAGTGAGCGAAGAGGAGGGCGAGCATGCCGAAGATACACAAGATTAGAATTGTAGGCCTTAAATACGATGGCATGCAGAAACAGTATAAAGATACGACGTTCCAGTTTCATAATGAAGAGACCTCCGTGAACGGTCTAATTTCGATGATGAACGGGGGAGGAAAAGGCGTATTCTTACAAGCCATTTTCCAAATCGTAAAACCAGGTACGGCCTGGGGCAAACAAAACAATCGGTATTATCAGCAGTTTTTCTTTAATCATAAAGAGCAGTTTATTCCGTATACGTTCCATGTTTCCATTCAATGGGAATTGGATGGTGCGGACCGTCATCTCATCACCGGTGGGATGTTTTCGGCAGACCAGCGGATTTCCATGAATGAGGAAACGGGAACGGAAAGCAAAACACTGGAACAAGAAGCGAAAATCATTCCCAACATTACATTTTACACACGAGAGTTTGAGACAAAGGAAGAAGCAGACCTCGAGCATATTCCGCTTTATGAAGATGGCGAGGTAGCGGATAATGAGAATTTGAAAGATTATTTGAGATGGAATGGTTTTGATGTCTATAAGGATACGAAGAAGCATTATCGCATTCTCGATACATACGCAATCAACCGTAAAGACTGGGATATTTTAAAAGAGATCAACAAAGACGAAGGTGGCGTAGGAAAATATTTCGAGGGAGCGGAAGACGATCATTCCCTGTTCCAAAAGCGGATTATTCCTACGATTAGTCAAGTATTACATAAAACCGAACATCAAAAGAATGACTTAGTTGAAATTTTTAAAAGTCAGGCGAGTATCGCAAAAGATTTGCCTGTCCTCTTAAAACGAGAACAAGCCCATAAAGAATTTCTCGAAGATATTGTTCCGTTTGAAGAACATTTGGCTACAGGTATCGAGCACAAGGAGATTGTCGAGGATAGTGTGAAAGAAGGGAAGCAGCTCCTTGGTGCATTGGAGCATTTGAAAAGATTAGAAGAAGAGAACCTCATTACCCTGGAACGTGAGATGGAAAAATTACAGGAGAAAGAAGAGGATCTGCGCTATCAAAAAGACAATCTAATTTTTGCAGAGGCCCATCGCGAGGTATTGGAATGGGAAAAGAAATTAGACGAAGAACAGAAGAAAAACAAGGATATCCAAGAGGTCGTCAAAGAAAAGCAAGAACGGAAAGACCAGTTAAGCTTTGACCTTTTATTAAAAGAGTGGAACGAGGTCGATCAAACGATTCAATCCCTTTCTCAGGCAATTGCGCGCTTAGAAGAAAGTAGTGGGCTTGAGGAAGTCAATCAAAAAATGGATGAAATCAAAGCAGAGGCAAGCAAACATTGGGAGGTTTCCTCTGAAGCCATCCAAGCCAATGTGAAGCAGTATTTCGGTTACCTCAAGTATTTGAATAAGCGAGCCACAGAACTGGCGAGACAAGATAAACAAAAGACGAAGGAGATTGCGAGAGTAAGTACAGAAATCGATCGTCTGTATCTCGATATGAGTTCCTTCGAGAAGAAGGAAGCGGATGTTACGAAGGAATTCGGTAACCGCATGACCTATGATTTGCCGGGATTGATTGAAAGTTTAACGAAACAAGTGGAAGATCGCAATCAACGAATAGAAGAAATCGAGAATCAACGTCAAGCAGCAAGCGAGCGACAAAATCAACTTGCAGCATCACACGGGACGTTGACCCAATCGATTACGTATTCGGAAGAGAAGTCTGAAGAGTTGGTGCGTTCGTATGAAGTACAAAAAGAGAAAGAAGGGAAACTCGCTTCGAAGCTTCATGGACTACTCGATTCCGTAACCGAACCATTCACACATTCATCTTTATCCAAATATGCCCTCGAGTTGGAGGAGTTACTAAAGCAAAATCTAGACCAAGTGGAAGCCACCAAAAAGGAATTATGGGAAACACAGCTTGATGCGTCATTAAATGATCAACAGTTCTGGATTGCGAATAAAGATGTCAAAGAATTGAAGGAATGGATTGATGAGAAGACAGGAATTGATGTCTTCTATGGTAGTCAATTTCTTCAATCGTTAAACCCGGAAGAACTGGCGAATCATTTAGTGAACTACCCGCTTCTACCTTATGGTTTAGTCGTTTATGGGCAACAATGGGAAAAAATCAATCAACAATTGCTCACCCAACGCTTATTCCATAGCCCAGTTCCGATTTACTTACGTGAAGAAATGAAGGACACCTCGGAACAAACGGCGTTAGTTGTCTTAAACGGAACGGAAAAAGAACTTTTAATTGATAAAAACCAATTTTCAAAGTGGAAAATTAAAATCGAGAAAGCGATTGAAGAGAAAATCAATACACTCCGTGAATTGGAAAAAACAGAAACAGCCTACCGGCGGATGTTGAAGGAAATCGATCGCTTTGTATCAGGCGAGCTTTCCGTTGATTTTGAAAAAGCACTAGCCGCCGAAAAGAGCGCACTTCAGCTCAAGAAGACGGAATTACAAGAGATCGTTACGAAGCAAGAAAATGAAAAAGAGATCCAACTGCAATTAAAAGAGGAATTGGAAAAGACCGAGCAGAAAATAGAGGAGCTTACTTCAAATATCGCCCGACTGCAACAATTTGAAAAAGAGAAGCAGCTCTATGAAGAAAATAAGCGGGTCAAACTCGAAAAGGAAAAACAAAAAGAAGCATTAATGAAAGAACAAGAAGAAGTAAGCGAGTCCCATGAAGAGTTCGTTAACGCAGCAAGTAAATGGAATCACACGTACTTGGAATGGAAACTACAGATCGAGCACTCGATTAAAGAGGTTGCCTTCTTTATTGAAGAAGCCGCATTTCCTAAGGAGGAAAAGGGAGAACTCACCGAAGAAGCACCTTCCCTATCCGATCATATTTTAGAAGACCTTTTAGGAAGTATCGAAGCGTTACGAAACTTGCAAAAGTCGAAAGAAGAGCAAGCCCAAGAGTTACTCGTCAACCAAGCGAAAAAAGAAAGTGAACAGAAGCAACAGAAGAAAATAGAGAAAAAATTACATGCGCAAAACGAGGATTGGAAAGATGCGACCGTACCAGATGAACCACTCTCTATACTCGAAAATATGCTACAGAGCGCAAGTAAGGATCTAAGAGCAGGAGAAAAAGAAGAGCGTGCAATCGAAAAAGCAGTTACGGTTGCAGAAACATCGCTGGAGCATGCTGTAAAAGAGCGAACGAAGCATGAGAAAAAGGTAGCCAAGCATGAGAAAGAAGTCGCGGCTTGGGAAGAGCTGGATTTAGAAGTAAAAGCGGTTGAGATAAAGGATCAAACGAAAAATACAAAAGACGAAATCAAGCAAACAGAAAAACGTCAAAAAGAAGCGGAAGCAAATATAACAAGTTATGACGGTGATATGCTGACACTCTCCGTTATTTTGAAAGAAGAATCGTCCGCCTTTACCGAAGAAGATATCGAAAAGATTAAGAGTCAAGGGAAAGCATGTATCATCGCCTGGTGTGACCAGCATCAAGCTTTACAGGATAAAGGCCAAGAGAAGCATGCGAAGATTGATCAATCCCTAAGGAATTTAAAACTGACGATTGAAGGCAAAGATTGGGAGATTCGCTTTAAAAATGAAGTGCTGACGACATTGGATCACCTGGATACGAGACATTACGACCATGTCCAAAGCGTCGTGAAAAACATGAAACGTTTCTCCCAAAGTGGATTGGAACAGTTGGAACGGGATAAGGAAAGAGCGGAAAAAGCTCAGCACTTCTGGGCGAGTCGTGCCAGCATGAAAGTGATGAGTATTTCCGAAGCGATCCGCTCGATGATTGCGAAAATGAGACTGAAAAATGAACGGGGCACGTTCCCGCTTGTACAGCTGAAAGAGGATATTTTACCGAAGAAGGCGGAAGAAATCGAACCGCTGTTAAGTCAGCATTTCGTCTCGGCGATTCAGCAAATCACGAAGCAATTTGACTTCATCGACGATCAAAACCGAACATTGGATCAAGAAATTAGAAGCCTTGTCAGTGATGAGAAAATCTTGTTTGTGGCGCTTCGGAATCGCTATCCCGAGCTGCTTGTCTATAACATGCGAACCGATAATGCCTTTATGTACGGCAAACCACAACGGGAGCATTACTCCACATGGCAAACGATCAATCAAGGTTCCAAAACCAAATCAGATGGAAGCGGCGGACAAAAACTATCCGCTCGTATGGTCATGATGATGATGTTATTATCCGTGAAAAGTGAAACCGATCAAAGCTGGGTTCCATTAGTTGTCGATAATCCATTCGGCCAAGCAGCATCTGCCCATGTTTTAGATCCGATCTTCGCTGTAGCGGATAAACTAAGATTCCAATTCATTATCGTCACACCACCTGAATTGGTTAAAACAGAAATTAGCCAACGCTTTGAAGCCTACTATAAACTCGACTTTATTCGTGAAAATGGAAAAGAGATTATATCGGATACGATTGTACCGGCTGTGCGGATACTTCAGGGATCTTAAAAGTGCCAGGCACTTTCTAGATGTTGTCGAGTGCTTGGCAGAAGAGAATAACGGTTCTTAAATTAAAATAAAATTCCCCCTCTGGTCGTAAACTTTTTTGACGATCAGAGGGGAATTATTTTTATTTATAATTGTAAGAGATATAAGAATCGTAACATTGAACCTCTATTCATACCTCTGTTTACAAGTAACTACATTATGCTATAATAAACATAAATAACAAAATATTGAATACACTATAAAAACCGCTCCATGCTGGTAACATGGAACGGTTCCAATAGACCAACCCCAACAAGAGGGGAAGGCACACTGGGTAAAATAATCCCTCCATGCGCGGCTAAACGACATGAGGGATTATTTTCTTTGTTGGACATAATTAAAACAATCAGGGTCCCAAAAGCAATCATGAGACTTAATGTTTCAACAATCTCCATCGGCATCACCTCCTTCCTGGAAAATTCCAGAAAGAAAAGTGCGCCGTCATCCCTCATGCGAAGCCAGTCTATTGTATCTGTATTTTATCATATAAGAACGTATATTCCTATATGTGTTTTGGAAAGAATAGATGCCTGCGACTTCCCGTTTACTATTGAATATACCGAGAGTAGAAAATCCGGTGCATAAGATCTAAGGCTAAAATTGTGGTAGGCCTTACTGAATGCTGCTCTTATAACAGGTTTATACTCATTTTATATGTGGTATAATATCCATAGAAAAACATAAAATAATAAAAACTGTCCACTATTGGGAACGGTTGCAACATACCAACCCCATCAAGTGGGGTGGACACACGAAGTTAGAAATAATCCCTCAGCGCCGGGCTAGAGCACATGAGGGGTTATTTTTTATAAGTGAAGTGGAGCAGGTGGAGTTGTTATAGAAAAGTGTCTATAACTCGTTGAATAGCAGAATGAATAACAAAAAGGAGGCAAATCCTTTTATCCTATTAAACAGCAGGATAAAGAACTTGCCTCCTTTTGATTTTTGGTATCGCTGATTTGAAAATATTGTCCTGACTTAACTTTTCGTTGTGTCGTTCGAATAAGTTTCAAACGACTTATATCAACTCGGGTTTATATACAATTGATAGACATTCGGATTGTCTAATTGATCCCACTTAATTTCACCCAGCAATATTTGGAACCCATGATTGAAATAATGTTTTCGATCAAAAGCAAGGACATCTTGATTGGTTATCTTCAATTTTTTCAAGATATCCTTTTCTGAACCGTCATCTAAAAGTTGCGCATAGTAAACTTCTGCAAATGGACGGTAAGCTGGTGCTTTTTCAAAAATCAATTCCTGATCCATAAGAGCATGAGAAAGATGTCTCATCGTATCTCTTTCACTAGTAAGTAGTGCGCCGATGGGCTCTGGAAATTTCTCTAAGAGGTCCTTCGGAAAATTTTCTAAGGCATTTTTAATTGCCTCATCACCTTGTTTGTAACTTTCTTGATAGACATGCAATGAAAGATGGGCAGCAGCTAAATTAAAAGCAACCGCATGGTCGTTTACTCCTTTTAAGTAGAAGATATTCGCCACTTCTTGCAATAGATTAACAGAAATTCCTTTGTCATTAATAATCTGTTGATAATAGTCGAGCGCCAAATCAAATTTCTTTTCCCGCTTTGCTTTTTCTGCCAATTCAAACGTACTCATTTTCTCAGCCCCTAAAAGGATTATTTGCTTCATATAAAATAAAAAACTTAGCTGCGAGTCGAGCTAAGTGTATCGTAAAATTTATTATGAAACTTGTATACATATTATAGCATATAGCCTACGCAAGTATGAAGTACTTGGTTTTGTAAATTAGTGCAGTGACTGTTATTTGTCCATGCTGTTATCCGTCGAAATCACGCTAAGATATATATCAGCTAAAATATGTTTTTGCTGATATATTTTCGAAATGTAAAGTGATATTAAAAAAATCCCCTGAAGCAGAACTTCAGGAGAGCACACTTCAAATTATTTAATTACTTGCATTAATCAGCCTGCATTCCACCGTCAACATTATATAGTGAACCTGTTACAAAGGATGAGTTATCAGATGCAAGGAATAGAACTACTTGAGCAACTTCTTTCGGTGCACCGAATCTACCTAATGGTATTCCTTGTTTAATAGCTTCTCCAGATACCTTTGGATCTTCTGGAGTGATGTTGTTTTGAATGTCAGCGAGCATTTGTGTATCAATTGCTGCGGGTGCAACAGCATTTACACGAATTCCACTTTTCGCAACTTCAAGTGCCGCTGTCTTAGTTAGTCCAGCCACAGCATGTTTGGATGCAATATAACCAGGCATACCAGCGGAACCAATATAAGCTGCATTGGAAGCAGTGTTGATAATACTTCCATAACCTTGTTTTTCCATCTGAAGGATGACATGCTTCATACCGAGGAAGACACCGGTTACGTTAATGCTCAGGATTTGTTCGAATGTTATCTTATCGAGATCTTTGATTTCTTTAAATGGTCCGTTGATACCTGCGTTATTAAAGAAGACATCAATTTTTCCAAATGCATCCACTGTCTGTTTCACATAATTCTTCACATCTTCTTCATTTGTTACATCTGCTTGTACAACTAAAATATTGTCTTTATCCCCATTCAAACCTGCTTTTGCATTTTCTAGAGCTTCTTCATTAATATCTACTAAAACCACTTTTGCCCCATTATCCAGGAAGAGCTGCGCAGTCTCTCTACCAATTCCACCTGCGCCTCCAGTGATAAGTACTACTTTGTTCTCCATTTCTCATCCTCCTCGTTGTGTAATCTTTAACTAACTTAATGATATAGGTAACGCTTTCATAGAGCAATTCAACTGCTTGGTTTTATTTTCTTCTTCTCTGACTTCAACCTATAAATTGATGTTACCATCAATCGACCATATTCCCTATATTTAGTTAAAATAATAGGTAAAGAATGGTAACATAGAAGTGGTTTAGTAATTATGGAATTGATCTCTAAAGGGATATAACATTAATGAAAGGAACCAGGCAGCTTACTTAAGTAATTAAAGTGGAAAATTCACCATCTTAATGACTTAAATAAAAAGTATTAATCCCCTGTTTCCTAAGTTAAAATCTGTAATGAAGGAGGAGATGTAGGGTGGAAGGAAACATACAAAATGTTGTAGGTTATATGCGTAAAGGAACTAAGTTTGTTATACCAGTATATCAACGTAATTATGATTGGAAATTAGAAAATTGCCAGCGTTTAATGGATGATTTAGTAGAGTTACATGATACGGAAAAGAATACTCATTTTTTTGGTAGTATCGTAGTAAAACCAACTGTTTCTGCTGAGGAAGTTATTATTGATGGGCAACAGCGTCTGACAACGTTGTCTTTACTCTTTTTAGCAATTGTTAATTGGCTAGAAGCTAACAGTGTGGAGGATACAAGATTGACACCTGATAGATTAAAGGGCGATTTCTTATTGGATTATTATAGGCCAAAAAATGAGCGGATACGTTTAAATTCTAATCCTCGTGATTACGACGCTTACGTAAAGCTTTTTGGAAATCCAAAGTTCTTTATCACTGCTTCGAACATTACAAGAAATTATAAATTCCTTTATGATTATATTACAAATATGGAAATTAGTATTGATGATTTATTTCAGTCAATTAATAAACTCCAATTTATGGTTGTCAGTTTAAACTCTCCGGAGGATGATCCGCAGCTTATTTTTGAAAGTTTAAACTCCACAGGATTAGAGTTAACAAATGCTGATAAAATAAGAAACTATCTATTGATGAACGAAGACATAAATAATCAGGAACATCTTTATAGTAACTATTGGGAACCTATTGAAGAAAGAACTGCTTTCAATTTGAGTGAGTTTTTTAGAAATTATTTAACCGTGAAAAACGCTAATACACCTACCATTAAATATATCTATGAAGAGTTTAAAAAGTATTATGAAAACAGCTGGACAGATAAAGAAGCGTTTTTCCGAGACTTAGAAGATTATTCATTAGCTTATCAACAAATCTTGAACAGTTCTGTTGGAGATAAAAAAATTAATAATATCCTATTCAGGTTAAACCAACTTGAAGTAACAGTTACCTATCCTTTCTTGATGGCTATTCTGCGAGACTTTAATAATGAGCAGTACACCTCAGAGCAAGTTGAAGAAATCTTAGTTATCGTTGAGAGTTATATTGTACGACGAATGATTGCTCAGATTCCATCAAATGCATTAAATAAAATATTTGCAGTCCTGTATAGGGATTTTAGAAAGCATCTGTCTACAAGCCATGGAGCGGAATCCGAACCAAAAGAGATTATAAGCTATCTACTTTTAAATAAAGAAAAGTCTGGGTTATTCCCTAGAGATCAAGAAATACAATCTATTTTACAGACTCGTGACATGTATAATATTAATCCTAAATTCAGGACTTACCTATTTGAGAGACTTGAAAATTATAACCATATCGAGAATTTAAATATTTACCACGGTGTAGAGGAAAAAGACTATACAATTGAACATATTATGCCGCAAAAATTATCCGTAGAATGGAAAAGAGATTTAGGTGAAAGTTATGAAAGAATACATGAGGCGTATCTCAATAATTTAGGTAACCTGACGCTAACAGGCTACAATCCAAAATATAGTAATCGAAGTTTCTCTGAAAAACAATCCATGGATAAAGGTTATAAGGAAAGTCACTTTGTCAATTTGAATGCGCTACCTGCCAAGGCTAGTAAGTGGGGGGAAGAAGAAATTATTTCTCGCCGTGATTCTTTAATCAATTTAGCTTTAGAAATTTGGACTTATCCGGAAACGAATTACAAACCGAAGAAAGATGAAGAAGATCTCTATGATTTTGATGGAGAAAACTCATTCACTAACTATACAGTTAAAGGGTATACATTTATTACAGATGATTATCACGCTGTGGACTCTTGGAAAGAGATGTATATTGAATTAATAACTATATTAGCTAAGGATAATCCAACAGCGTTTGCAAAATTTGCTGAAGCTGATAGTAAAACGGGTTTTGAAACAGCTTTTTCACAAGTGAGCAACAATAAATTTATCGAAATCTTACCAGGAGTTTATGCAAAAACGAACTTATCAAATAAAGGTAAAACATATGTATTGAGGCATTTATTTGATGTTTTTGAGATTGAATACAGCAGCCTACAGATTGATGCTATTCCTCCTAAAACCATATAGAGTGTTTAGTATGTAGAAATCTCTACACCTATGAGGATAAAAGGCCAAGGCTCATCTGAAAATTTAATCCCTCATGCGCGACAAAGCGGCATGAGGGATTAGTTGTTTTTTTATTGTACTAGTTCAGGATTCCCACCATAATCCAATAGGATCAGCTCATTATCCTCCATCGTTGCCTTATACAACGTAATATTTCCTTCAGTAGGCAGTGAGTAATCAGAAGGAACTTCAAAGTTGTCATTTAGTGCAACCGTCCAAACGGCTTCGTTATTTTTCTTCAAGACGATAGCAAGGGTGCCAAACTGTTCCATCTCATCCCATTCAAATAACGTTTGTATACCCTTCTCAGTCACTGTCAGACCTTCTGTACCGGTGATTAGTTCGATATTTTCACCTTGCCATTTGCCATGGATCACAGCTCCTACTTCGTAATAGGAAAGCCCGTCACCACGGTAACCGTACGTGGCTACAAATTGTTGGATAGTGTTGTCTTCTGTCTCATATGTTATGGCTGCCACATCATCCGCTAGCCATTCGATTTTAAGTTCCCCTTTTATCTTGTGGGGGAGAACTTCTTTCGGCCGAGCTAGAATGCGATAATAGTCTCGATAATAGACGACATCTCCATTTTCCATGTTTTCTTTAATTGACAAGACATGTTTCCAATCAGGGGAGACACTTACAGTATTTTTCACTATTTGATTACTGGAGATCAACATGTAAATCTGACCTACAATAAAAATGAATAGGATACTTGCTCCAACTAGCTTTAATTTCTTCCTAGGTTTTATCAAAAGTAATAATGCTAAGAAAAGAAAGACGAAACAAATGATATTAATCAAGTAAAATAAACGGTCATCCACGTACTCCACTTGATGTTTTCTAGAGATGACCAAGTAGCCAATCTGTAAGAAGAAAAAGCCGAGGGAGATCATCAATGAGAGCCAACCAATTATATTCTGTGTACGCAATTTATTCATTAGGCTCGACCTCCATTTCGAACTCCCAAGTTTCTCCATTATCTTCTGATATGAATTTTCCTTCCACTAGTCCACCTTGATAATCTCCATACGGTCCCTGGTTCACGAGTAAAGATAAATGGTCTTCTTCCTGTACTGGAAGTCCCGCTTGTATGAAAATCTCGTTGTACTCTTCTGGAATTTGAAGGGACGCTTGCTTCCATGTTTGGCCTGCATCTTTTGTCACATAAAGCTCGGGTTTACCAGAATTGATTGTTTCAAAAGTTATAAATCCTGTGGACTCATCAACAAATCCACCATCGGAAATTAATCTTGTCACCCCTAAATTGGTCGTTTCCTGCCAACTCTCCCCGCCGTCGTGAGTAAGAAAGACGAAGGAACCTTCTTCAGACATGGTGCGACCACCGGAAATAATGACATATCCAAATTCTTCATTTAGAAAGTCTACTTTTCTAAATCGCATGCCGGGGAAGGGTTCTTTGACCGTGGATTCTTCCCATGTTTCCCCTTGATCCGTGGAATAGAGCAACACAACTCTTTGACTCTCCCAATTCTGTCCTTCTGAATAGAGGAATGCTGTGAGATTTTCAGTAAGGAAATAACTATCCTCAATCAGTTCCTGCCTGTTCCCGTTATATTCGCCACTGAATAATTCGTCCAACGGCACTGGGACAGTAGTCCAATCTTTACCTTGATTAAACGAGATGTTCAATTCATCGTCTTGTAAGGAGTAGAATATTGGGTCATCTGGATTAACGATATGTAATTCTTTACTTTCTGTAGATGGAGGTTCTGAGGTGTGCGGTGGGGCCAAGGAAGATAAATCCATTTCTTTGATGTTTTGATAATAAAAAATCGATAAGACTGATAATACAATTAAGATGATGCCTGATAAAGTAAATAAGAAATATTTCATGAGAAAGTGCCCTTTCTAAATTTATTTATGGGATCATGCTTTGTGGACGGTTACAGCAAGAGTCTTGAGATGATAAAGTGCCTCTAAATCTTTTAAACTTAAAAAACCTCAGGTACAGTAGGGACATGGAAATTAAAGGAAATGCCATATTCTTATAATATCAGGAAAGCGCTTAACATTGTATAGAAAATCTCGAATTTTTATCTTAAAAGCACTAATTGCATGGTTAACTTTATATCAATCTATATATCTATACATTACGTTTTGTGTTAACTTTGAATTATAAGTTAAATACTTCCATATACATAGAGAAAAATATACTTGCGCTGATCTATCCTTCATATGAGAAGAACCAGGAGGAGGTATAACATCGCATGGTCGTTTTACTTCGATCGCCAAACAAATTTCTTTTTCCGCTTTCCTCTTTCTACTAATTTAAACGTACTCATTTTCTCAACCCCTAAGAGGATTTATTTCCTTCATAAGTATAAAGTATTTGGTTTTGTCATTAACAGAGTGTTTATGGTAAATAAAAATCTGGAGGTAATCCACAAATGAAAAATCAATCTTATAACTATGACGAACAAGGGCAGAACTATTCTGGGTACAGACGAACGGATCCTAGAATTGAAGAATATGTTTACAATGCGCTTGGTTCCGCAAAATCAGTATTGAATGTAGGAGCTGGCACAGGGTCATATGAACCGAAAGACAGATACGTCGTTGCAGTGGAGCCGTCAAGTGTGATGCGCTCCCAACGTCAACATGCGGAAAGGGTGCCGGCTGTTATTGCAACAGCAGAGTCGTTACCTTTTGATGATGATTCTTTTGACGCGTCCATGGCGATGGTTACGGTGCATCACTGGTCGGATTTAAGAAAAGGTTTACAGGAATTACGAAGAGTTACCAAGGATCAGGTGTTGATTTTGACCTTTGATCCCGAGGCGATTGGCGGCTATTGGAATACGGATTACTTTCCGGAATTGATTGAAGTAGAGCGGGCACGTTTTCCGACCATTGATTATATCAGAAAATCGCTCGGAGGAAAAAGTGAGGTACAGGAAATTCCTTTACCTTTTGATTGTGTAGATGGTTTCCAAGAGGCTTTTTATGGCAGGCCGGAAGCATTTTTGAAAAAGGAAGTACGATTGTCACAGTCAGTCTGGGGAGTCTTGCCGGAAGGGATGGAGGAAAAATTAATACAGAGACTGGCAGATGATTTGAAATCAGGAGCATGGGATGAAAAACACGGACACTATAGACAGAAACCAACCTTTATAGGATCACTAAGGCTAATTATCGCAAGGCCATAGGAACCGTTTCTGAAAAAAGTAAATACCTAATAATTTGGTGTGAAAATGAATACGGGATGAATCAAATGTTTTATATCTAACAATTGATTCATCCCATATTATTTAAAGGGATTCTTCTCTCTATTCATCCTAATTGGATATCAATTAATGAAATACCATTAGCCTGTCCTAAGCCATTTATTAATGCTTGTTCAAAATCATTCTTTTGTTGGGGTCTAACTCCAGTTACTCCAAAACTTTCAGCCAACTGGACAAAGTCCGGATTCCCGAATCCCGTACCAAAACTACTGTTGAATTTCTCCTCCATCATTTGTTCCTCTAATTTTAACTTTGAGTTATTCAATACGATGACGATAAACGATAGGTTCAGCCGCTTGGCCGTCTCTAGTTCCGATATGTTCATCAAAGCTCCACCGTCCCCAGTAATACAAATCACCGGATCGTTCCGGCAAGCTAACTTGGCACCAATCGCTCCGGGCAAAGCAATTCCCATCGAAGCATAACCGTTGGAGATGATTAGCCTACCAGCCTGTTTCGATTGGTAGGTTCGGGCAATAGAGAGTTTGTGGGAACCCACATCAGAAATGACAATTGTATTTTCCGGAACAATATTTTCAATGCTCGCTAAGATATTTTCTATCGTGAGTGATTGGTTTACATTTGGATTTGAATCAATATGATAAGCCGATTTAATACGTTCTTTTAGATTACCAGCTGGCATCCATGGTTTAGACGGTATATTCCGTGCAGTAAGTTGCTGAAAAATCTCCTTCAAATCACCGACAAGTTCTTCTTTTACAGGGTAATGTTCATCCATCTCTGCAGGAAGTGTATCAATATGTAAAATAGGGTTCATCTTTGGATTCCAATTCTTTGGTGGACTTTCTACAAGATCAAATCCAACTGCAATGATCAAATCAGCCTGCTCAATTACTGGTAATGCTTCATCTTGTTTACTGAATCCGAACGTAAAATAATTTAAGGCATGATCTTTTGGTAATATCCCTTTTGCCATGAAACTGTGTATCACAGGTGCTTGCAATTTCTCCACAAAATGCAGAATGCCCTGTACAGCTTTTTGTCTGATTACTCCGTTTCCGAGCAGTACAACTGGTTTTTGACTCTGACTGATTGTTGTAAGAGCATTTTCTAAAGCTTGTGGAATTGGGATGCTTTTTGGTATGGGCAAAGCTGTTAATGGTTGATTTGGTACCATTTGTGGTGCGATATTCTCTGGTAATTCAATTAGAACAGCACCGGGCTTTTCCATTTGGGCTACTCTAAAAGCTTTACGAATGATTTTCGGTATCGTTTGAGCATCTTTAATTTGCACGCTCCACTTTGTAGCAGGTTCAAATACTTTAACGATATCGATGTACTGATGTGATTCTTCGTGTTGCTTGTCAAAGCCCGCTTGTCCTGTAATGGCGATAACGGGGGAGTGGTCTAAATTTGCACTTGCTATTCCAGTCAACAGATTAGTTGCGCCAGGTCCTAAAGTTGCCAAGCAAATCCCAGGCTTATTTGTAAGCCGTGCGTAAACATCTGCCATAAAAGCAGCACCTTGCTCATGACGGACGTTGATGAATTGTATGTTTGACTTGGACAAGGAGTCCATCAAGTCCAAGGTTTCCTTACCCATTATGCCAAATACATACTCAACCCCTTCATTTTCCAAACATTGAACTAGTAAATCTGTTGCTTTCCGCATCGTACGCACCTCTTTTTTTTTCATATTTTCTCCTTAATGTTATTTAAAATACCTTTTAGGAATAGGCGAAAAGCTATCAAGGCGAGATTTATGTTTTTACCCGAATATAGTGAAGCGAGATACGATTGGAGGCATGGCTATTAGAGGAAGAAATAAAGAAATTTGGGACGTAAGAAAGGAGTGCTCACGTGTCATGAGCACTCCAACTGTCGGCAGGTATTTTATTAATACTAATTTAGTTTCTCGAACTGTCCGAAGAATCCCCAACAAACCTCACCGTAGCCATATGTGTTCGAGCCAACTGAATAACCTCTTCAATAAATTCCTCTTGTGAAGCTTCAAATCCAGTGCTGATCCAATAAGATAGTAATCCATAGAAACCATATGCGGTGTAACGAGTGAAATAATTCATGTCTACAGGCAAATTGTTAATCGTTTCGAACTGGAATTTTTCTTGATATATTTTCAGAATCGTTTTAGGAAATCTGGTGTGCAACTCGGGAATCGTGTCCTCATAGTTTATCAGTTCAAAAAAGTCACGATGATCATAAATATAGGAAACGATATGAAAGGATTCGGCTGTTAACTGTTTCGTATTCACTTTGCGTCTGGATTGATAAGCTTTACCGACGGCATGCTCTAGTCCTTCCAGCATCGTAAAAAGCAAGTCCTCCGCCAGTTTATATTTATCTTGATAATGGGTGTAAAATGTACTTCGATTATATTTTGCAGTAGTAACAATGTCTTTGACGGTAGTGTCCTGGAAGCCCTTCTCTTTAATAAGAGAAATAAGAGCCAACTGGAAGTGTTCCTTTGTCCGATTTGTTCGTGGTGTGGAAACTGGTTCGATCATTTTACTACCTCCTGATGTGAGTAGATTAGACAAAAGTGTACAGAATGTCTATTTAATAGACATTTAGAGAAATATTGATGGTTGGATTGCCTATTTTCAGCTCGTATAATAAGGTTGTAAGCGTTGTTATAAAAGATTTAACTATATTTATTATAACAGGGGGTAATCGAATATGGGTAAATTACAAGATAAAGTAGCTGTTATTACTGGTGGGGTTTCCGGAATCGGAGCTGCAACAGCACGTCTATTTGCTTCTGAAGGCGCAAAACTAGTTTTAGTTGACTTCAATGAGGAAAAGGGCAGAGCATTTGAAGAGGAATTAAAAGCGGAAGGCATTGAAGCTGTTTTCGTTAAAGCGGACGTAACAAGTGAAGAGGATGTAAAGAATATTTATTCTACAACTCTATCAACTTTCGGTAAAGTAGATATTTTATTCAACAATGCTGGAATTGGTGCGGTGAAACCGACAGAAGAATTATCCTATGCCGAGTGGAGAAAAACAGTCGAGGTTGACCTTGATGGGGTATTCTTAGTTGCACAAGGTGCAATCCAAGAGTTCTTGAAAACAGGCGGTGGAGTAATCGTTAATACCGCTTCTATGTACGGGTTGGTAGGATCACCTGGAAGTGCTGCGTACAATGCGGCTAAAGCTGGGGTTGTGAACTTGACTCGTTCTCTAGGATTAGAGTACGCAGAGCGAAATATCCGCGTAAACGCACTTTGCCCAGGGTTTATCGAAACACCAATCCTAGGTGAAACAGACCGTGAATTCTTATCCAATGCAACACCGATGAAACGTCTAGGTAAACCAGAGGAAATGGCGAAAGCTGTACTGTTCATGGCAAGTGACGATTCCAGCTTCATGACTGGAAACGCCTTAGTCGTTGACGGTGGTTATACTGCACAATAATTGCTACATGTACAACAAAGGCAGGACCTATGAGGGTTCAGCCTTTATTTTTTCTACTTCTTAAACCTATTACCCGTATTCATATAAATCAACATAAACACAGTCAAACCAATAAATATAGCAATACCCACATACAGTAACCAATCGATACTATATACTTCACTAATTAACCAAAATACCATTATGAAAGCAAAAGCAAACATCATTTTCCCCATGAATTTGCAAAGGGCAACGGTGTCGTATTTAGCTTTTTCCTCTTCAGACATGGTATTGTAACCCGCAATTAAGAACGAACCTTTTCCATTGATTAGAAAAATACCCATTACGATGAAGAGTATAATTATAATAATCAGACCAATCATTTTTATCCCCCAGAAATAAAGTCTCTTTTTCTTATTGAAGTAGTCACTTAACCTAAGCGTACCATAGGTTTCGATAGTACCTCTAGTGATAACTTCTTATCTATGGGACTGGTTGGAATGGGATCCTTATTCTGACTGATTATCTTCATTTATTGCATAGGACAATATATCTTCTTCCTTATTCCAATCGACGAAAACTTCCACTTCGTCACCTTTGCTGTTCTTTACGACGAAGCTAGGATCGCCATTCTCACCAGCTTGATCTGCCTGCTCGTTAAACGCGCTACTGAGGTCTTCTTTAAATAAATCATTTACGAATTGTATGGCTTGTTCACGTGTTAGATTTTTCATTTGTAATTCTCCTATTTTTAACTATAGGATTTTCCAACTCATGTGTTTTCATTCATGAAAAAAGTGAATCAATTTGCATGTGCAAGCTAAAAGCAGCTATTGGAAAACTTAAAGTCTCCAAAACACCAAAATTATAGCACACCACCAAATTTCGGCAGTGTGCTTATTTTTAATATCGATATTTACTTCTATTATTTCTCGGATTCTTATCTCGTACATTGTGCAGCCATGCTTGGTCCTCATCCATCATTTTCTTGGCTGCATAGATCGTCAGGAATTGTAGGACGATAATCGGGATTCCCATGATTCCTGATAACACTTCCAGTGGAGCCAAACCGCCAATCCTCAATAATACGAGTGCAAGCAATGTGATGATTGCTGCAACGATTAAGCGTAGATGCTTGGAAGGTTCGACCTTGCTCATATTTTCCGTTCCTGCATACGAAGCAATCGTATACGTCGTTGAGTCCAGAGTTGTTATCATAAAAATCATTGCAATTACGATGAAGGCAACAAGGACGATTGTTGGTAACGGCAATGTTGTAAGGATTTCTGGAATCAATGCCATCGCGTCTTCCTGTACAATCGCAAGCGCATCAACTTGTCCTGTCACATAACGGTGAACCCCTAAGCCACCGAGAACCGCAGTCGCAATCCAAGATACGGCAAGTGGAGCAAGCATATAGGTGATAATCATCTCCCGAATGGTTCTCCCTCTGGAGACTTTTGCGGCGAATACACTGTGTAGCATGGCCCACGTGGCACTATATGCGAACCAAAATATCGTATTGCTTTCGATTCGGTTTTCCCCACCAATATTCAATGAATTGGTATGGAAAGACATATCCATATAATGAGAGAATAGAAAGCCGACCGTATCGGTAAAGAAGTTTAAGATGAAAATACCAGGTCCGATAAGAAGTACAAATATAGCAAATGCCCCGGCAAGATACATATTCAGCGTGCTTAGTCTTTTAATCCCTCTTTCGATTCCTAAATAGGCACTCATCGTAAAGAAAAACACCCAAATGATGGTAACCATCAGTGTCAGGCCAAACGTGATTTCTATATTAAATAATTCGGACAGGTTATAAGTAACAATTGGAGTTCCCAATCCTAATGTAACTGCCGCTCCTGCAAGAATACTAATTAAGAAAATAATATCCAAGATTTTACCGCCGATGCCATCGGTAAATTTATCCCCAAAGAGTACACGGAGCGCCTCGGAAATTCGCATAACAGGCCGCTTCCTAACATGTAAGATATATCCCATTGCAGGTGCTGCCATGACAAAAATCGCAAAGACTTGCACACTCCACATGAACATCCCATACGCATTTCCCCAAAGCAAGGCTTCAGGTGAACCAACTTCTACGCCAAAAGGAGGACTTACTGCCACTTCAGCCCATTCTGTCATCCCTGTCCGCATGATGGTGGAGCCTAATCCCATCGCAACTAAGATCGATGCGTATTCAAATAATGTAAAACGTGGTTTTTCCCCAGGTTCTCCAAGCACGACATTTCCATATTTAGAAAAGGATAACCAGATCCCGGCACCAACTAAAATAACAGCATACCAAATATAGCCCCATGAAAACATATCAACAATCATGGCAAAGATTCCGTTCAGTAATGCTGTGGATTCGTCCTCATAAAAGGCGAACGGAATCGAAATTGCGATAATAATTAAGATAGCAGGAAGAAAAATCTTATAATCTACTAATCGCTTTTTTCTTTTTCCTTGATATTCACTAGCCAAAAAATAACCCCCAAAAATGATATTTTCGTAAAACGAATTTGACTAATTTCTCTTTTTTAGTCATCCATATCTGTATTACCACTTTTTATGATTTTTAAGCATGTAGGTTTATGGGGAACTGAATGGAGTACGTACTTATTTTTTCATATCGCAATTTTAGACTCTACCCAATCTATCAACCTAGTAGGAAGCACCCATTCTATATTCAAAATAAGGTGTAGGACTGATTGTTTAATGGAGGCTCGATTATTATACTTATAGTCAACATGTTGGAAGCGCATACAAAGGTGGGGAGGTGGGATGTTTTTTGTAAAGTAATCAATCTCTTATGTCTATCAAACTATGAAAGGTAGCAAATTTAAGGAGGAGATTTTATTGAAGAAACATATCGTTGTTTTAGCTATAATCGCACTATTATTCTCCATGTTTCAAGTGCCAGCGGTTGCCGCAAAACCACAGAGTGATACGATTCATTCCGGATCCCCATTCGACAACAAAATTATCAAGAGATTTGATTCAAAAAGAGCGATGCAGCATATCAGTTATTTAAGTGAAGACATCGGACCAAGAGTTACAGGAACTGATCAGGAAAAGGAGGCAGCGCGCTATATCCAACAACAAATGGAACGTTATGGGTATGACGTCAGTACACAGGAGTTCGATATCGCCAATCGGATGCAGGGGCAGTTAGTTACATCTATGGACGATAATGAACTTGCTATTCGTATCGCGACTGGCTCTTCTTCCACGACTGAAGAGGGCGTATCTGGAGCTATATACCATGCTGGCTTAGGCGAACCAGGTGATTTTTCAGAAGAGGTAGTAGGGAACATTGCCCTTATTCAAAGGGGAGGTCTCTCTTTCTGGGAAAAGGTTGAACATGCTACAGAAGCTGGTGCTGCAGGGGTAATTATTTATGATAATGCCGATGGACTCGTACCTCCAACACCAAGCTTAGGTGACAACACAGCTTCTATCCCAGTAGTGGCGATTACTCAAGCAGATGGGGAAGCACTTTTAGAAGAAATTGAAGGTTCAGAGGTTACGGCTACAATCAAAATTAGTGAGATTACGAATCAGAAATCCCAAAATGTTATCGCAGTCAAAAAGCCGAAAGGAAAGCCTTCAGATAACCACGACATCGTTTATGTAACCGCACACTACGATAGTGTACCATATGCACCTGGAGCAAATGATAATGCTTCCGGAACATCTGTTGTTTTAGAATTGGCGAGAATTATGAAAGGATATCCAACTGACAAAGAAGTCCGGTTTGTTTTCTTTGGAGCGGAAGAAATTGGACTCGTTGGATCCAGATATTATGTGAGTCAGCTTTCCGACAATGAGTTGGCCAGAAGTACAGCAAACTTCAATTTAGACATGGTCGGAACGAATTGGGAAGAAGCGACAGCCATGTTTGTCAATGTGGTGGACGGTGCACCAAACCTCGTTTGGCAATCTGCTAATGACGCTGCAGAAAGATTAGGAAATGATTCACTCATTCTTTTTGAACGAGGTGCCTCTGACCACGTTGCATTTTATGAAGCAGGAATTGATGCCGCCAACTTTATTAGAAGAGAACCAGAAACGGCAGCATTAGAACCGTGGTATCATACTCCATTCGATACGATTGATAAAATCAGTCAAGATCGTATCCAAGAAGCAGGTGAACTGATTGGTTCTGCCATATATGATTTCGTACGCAAAGAAACACCTAGAGGTAAAAAGGGACAAGGTGTGAACAAGCGGGTAGGTAATTATTTATTGAATGAAGAACCTGTGAGGAATAGATAGAAAGTGTTATAAAATTAATCCCTCATGCTAAGCTGCATGAGGGATTAATTGTTTATTTTGCATTGTTTTAGCCGACCCTGAAACCATCAAAATTTAAAATACGTCAATCCTCCGACAGCGATGAGAGCAATAAAACTAACAATAAATCCTACTACTAAAAACCATAATAAAGTATTTAGAAATTTGTTCTTGTTCATTTTGCTCACCCCCATTTCATAGCTGAAACCGACATGTGCAATCCATCAATGGGCAAATTGTTGAATTCCCTTTCGGCTACAGTTCACGGAAGGCAATGACTTATATAATTGTTAGTAAAGAGAGGTGCTGAATGTACTTCTACGTCTAGTCGAATTTCAGCTTATTCTTTTCAAGTACTCTATTAAACGTGCTGTATCTACTAAAGAAAATAGGTAGAATGAAGTGGATAGGCATTTTCCCCTCTAAAAAAGCCTGGGAATAAACTGTTAAGCAGTTTCTCCAAGGCTGTTATCCTTCCGTAGTACAGCAAATGCTGTTGATTTCCTGTGGTCCAGAACCGATTGAAGTCGCAGAACCTTAGAAAATCCTTCTCTAATAAAATTTATTTCACTCTACATATAATTATACATTTAATTCAAAATAATTCAAAGAATCTGCTTGGAAATTACTCAGTTTAGTCTTGTAGAATCTTGATATGCGGGAAGGAATATGAACAAAAAATCCCTCCATGCGCAGCTTGCACGACACGAGGGATTTTTTATCTTGAGGATGGTTCTCTTTTTTTGAGTGTTTGTCAATTCTTGGAGCGTCAGACCTCCGAAGTTCTAGTAACAAACTCTTCTTGGATTTCATTCCTAAAAATTGAAATAGGTAAGACCTCCAACAGCAATGAGAGCAATAAAACCAACTATTCCTCCAACGATTAATACCCATAATAAAGAATCTAGAATCTTGTTCACTTTGCTCACCCCCATTTCATATCTAAAACCGAAATGTGAATGCAGAACGGATAAACTAGTAGAATTGATATGTATATCCCTTTGGAAAAGGGTTTTTGCATCACGCTCTTCTTTATGTAACATAAAGATCCTAGTATCGTGCTCACTCTCGGTTCCAGTTCACACGGAAGGTCAATGACTCTATTAGAATCATTTTGATAAAAAGGAAAGTCGATGTTTTGCTGAATCCAAGCTTGATCCTTCTAAATCAATCACCAACAAGGTTAAATGGAAAAAATAGCGACATCGTGTTTCCATACTCAGCATTGTTTTCCCCTCTAAAAACAGCCTAGGAATAAACTGTTAACAGTTTTTCCAAGGCTGTTATCCTTCCGTGGCTACAACAATGCTGCTTACCAATAATAACTATATTTAATAGAATTTACATATAATTATACATGGATTCCATATTAGTTCAAAGAATACGGCTCGTGTCCTCTTCGTTTACTCTCTTCTACTATTAAAATGCACACCCCGTATACTTTCTATCAATCATGTTAATAAATATTAATAACGTAATAGGTGAGGAGGGGCACAAGATGTTAGTTTTAGAGATAATCATCGGTTTAGGTTTACTTGCAGCATTTTTTCATTTCCATTACACAAAAAGGAAACATCAGCGGATAAACATGCTCATTGATCTTCATAACGAATCAAACGAAGAATGGAAGAGGACGCTCGCGATGGGGCTGTATTTAAGATTCAAAAATGAATCAGCAGAGAACCCGGTTAATTATTCTAGTATTTACCTCAAAGGTGATCCCATTTCCTTTGAATATTTCGTTGCGGATATTTTTCAAATAACTAGGGGCGGATTTACTTGGGTTTCTCCTCATAGTAATGATTACGGCGTGGATTTTGAACATACAACAGATGATGGTTTATATTTAGGCCAAGTAAAATGCTACCAAGGAGATTTGTCATTTGACCCGATTGCACTTATCCATTCGAATATGGTGAAGCGAGAAGCGGTCGGTGGTTATGTAATTACTACTGGATTTTTTACAGAAAATGCAAGAAGCTATGCACAAGGATTGAATATTGAACTGATCGATGGTGTGAAGCTTGTGGAAGAATGGTTGAAGAGCTTGGGGAAATCGGAGGAAGAAATTAAGGAATTTGATAGTTAGAATGTCTAAAGTTTCCTCCCTGTTGACATTGATTACAATAGGGAGGTTTTATATTAGTAACAAAATCTTCATCACTTAACATTCTCTTCGGAAGCCCATACATAACAACATACATTTTAAAGTGCGAGGAACTAGCGATTTTAAAGTATCTTAATCAAATGTCTATTACGGAGGTCAGAGGTCGATATAAACAAGTATAGTCATTAAGTTCTGTTTATTCACTTTATTCTTTATAATACATCGAGTATATAGTATGATTTATCTAAAAATGTGAGGGCAGGCCCAATCAGCAGCCTCTATTTCTTCCATAGGCTCTTCGTCTTTTGCCGCCTCTTCTGTATAGACAAGAATGCCATCTGTTTTGATTAAAAACTTACAATAGAGGCTCTCTCATGTCATGAATCACTTCGAATCCAATTAAAAACTTACAATAGAGGCTCTCTCATGTCATGAATCACTTCGAATCCAATTAAAAACTTACAATAGAGGCTCTCTCATGTCATGAATCACTTCGAATCCAATTAAAAACTTACAATAGAGGCTCTCTCATGTCATGAATCACTTCGAATCCAATTAAAAACTTACAATAGAGGCTCTCTCATGTCATGAATCACTTCGAATCCAATTAAAAACTTACAATAGAACCCCTCTCATGTCATGAATCCCCTTAAATTCAATATAAAACTGACAATAGAGCTGCCCTCATGTAATGAATCACTTCAATTCCAATTGAAAACTTACAATAGAACCATCTTCTTGTCACGAAACACTCCACCGCCGATTAAAATTCAACAATAGATCCATCAACTTACCAGAAATTCGCTTTCCCTCAATCACCAACACACCAATGCCACCTCTCACAAAATCTCCCTGACTATATTCCACACTTTAAGCAAACGCTAATACCATACCTAAGCCTTCATTCACTCACAGAAGGGAAGTTTCTCAAAATACCGATTATTTTCGTTTTCCCACAGTGCATTTTGCTAGTGCGTTTATACATTTGCCGTTACAATATAGTAATGATGTTTTACGACAATATTCGACATTGAGGTGATTGCTTGGCCTTTTTAAAACGTTCGGTGCTGCAAATTGTACCGACGCTATTTATATTAACGTTAATTGTTTTTGGTCTTGTTTATGTGGCCGGTGATCCGGTTTCGATGATGCTGCCTGAAAATGCGACAGCGGAAGACCGTGCTGTACTGGAAGAGGCGTTAGGATTGAACGACCCTTTCTTTGTGCAGTATTTGAATTATATTAAGGATTTAATCACGGGAGATTTCGGTAATTCACTACAATACCGGGAACCTGCCCTTCAACTTGTGATGGAGCGGCTTCCGGCGACGCTCACCCTCTCGCTGATGGCGATGGGGATTGCGATTATCATATCGATTCCACTCGGAATTTATGCTGCATTGAAACGGAATTCATTTCTTGATTTTATTATTTCAGGAGTTTCCATCCTTGGAAAGGCGATGCCGAACTATTGGATTGGGATCATGTTGATTCTATTTTTCGCAGTTATGCTTCCCATATTCCCGGTCTCAGGTGCCGAGACACCAATCCACTTTGTCTTGCCGTCCGTGACACTTGGCGTGGCACTTGCTGCGGAGATGACACGTCTTATACGTGGAAGTGTCTTGGAAGTTCTCGAACAGGAATTTGTCCAAACGGCACGGAGTAAAGGGCAAAAAGAATTCATTGTAGTTTTACGACATGTGTTTTTAAATTCGCTTATTCCCGTTGTTACGATTGTTGGGATTCAATTCCCACAATTAATTGGTGGAGCGATTGTCGTGGAAACTGTTTTCTCTTGGCCAGGTGTAGGTAGATTATTGCTTTCTTCCATTGGGGCAAGTGATATGGCGGTAGTGCAAGCAATCGTATTTGTCATCGCACTGATTACGATTGTCGCCAATTTAATAACAGATGCTGTTTATCGAATCCTCGATCCACAGATTAAATACAAGTAGTTTGGAGTGAGGTGTATTGAATACGAATAATCCATTAGCACGGATGGTTGCTAAAATACGTAATGATTCTTCGCCACTGGGGATGATTGGATTGGTCATTGTTGCCATCATCGTCCTATTGGCCATTTTTGCTCCGTGGATTGTCCCGCATAATCCATTTGCAATTGATGCAACAAAACGCCTGATTCCGCCATTTTGGGTGGAAGGTGGCTCGACGACCTATATTCTAGGAACGGACCATGTCGGGAGAGACATTTTAAGCAGGCTTATTTACGGTGGCCGTGTGTCCCTGCTCGTCGGATTGTTTGCTGTCATCATTTCAGGAGCGATTGGACTTTTACTAGGTTTACTATCAGGATATCTAGGCGGAACTTGGGTGGACCACGTAATGATGCGGGTTGTCGATGCGATTTTGGCGATTCCTACATTGCTGCTCGTTCTTGTTGCCGTCGTTGTGTTTGAACCTGGGCTGATGACGCTTATTCTTGTGATTGGTCTAACAAGCTGGCCGCAATATACACGGCTCGTCCGCGGGGAAGTGTTAAGTGTCAAAGAACGGGAATATGTCCAACTGGCACAGACGCTCGGGACATCACATACATACTTGTTATCCCGTCATATTTTGCCCAACGTCGTGTCATCCTTTATTGTCGTTGCGACCATCGGGATTGCCTCGGCTATTTTAACGGAATCGTCTCTGAGCTTTCTCGGACTCGGTGTCCAGCCACCGGATATTACATGGGGTGGCATGTTGAATGATGGTCGAAATTATATTGCGACGAGTTGGTGGATTGCCACATTCCCGGGACTTGCCATTACCATTACGGTATTAGCGATTACGTTTGTTGGGGATTGGCTCCGGGATGCACTCGATCCTAGACTAAAACGAGGAGGGGATGGAAATGACTGAACCACTATTAGCCGTGGATCATCTCCAAGTTCAATTTCCTTCACGGGATAAAAGGGAAATCACGGTAGTCGATGATGTGTCTTTCCACGTCAACAAAGGTGAAATCCTTGCCATTGTTGGGGAAAGCGGAAGTGGGAAAAGTATGACATCCCTTGCGATTATGGGACTGTTGAAAGGTGGCGGACAAGTTTCCAATGGGTCCATAACGTATCAGGGAAGGAACTTGCTCACCTTACCTAAAAAAGAACGTCGAAAAGTGAACGGCAGGGAAATGGCGATGATTTTCCAAGAACCGATGTCATCCTTGAATCCGATGCTGCGAATCAAGACACAGATTGCCGAGACGTTAAAAATTCACCACCCTGAGCTTTCCAAAAAAGCGATCCAGGAAAAAGTCGTGGATTTATTACGCCAAGTGGAGATTGCCGATGCCGAATCTGTCGCTAATCGTTTCCCCCATCAATTATCCGGGGGCATGCGGCAACGCGTCATGATTGCAATCGCCATCGCGAATGAACCGCAACTTTTAATTGCCGATGAACCAACAACTGCTTTAGATGTAACGATCCAAAAGCAAATCCTATCTTTATTGAAAGACTTGAACCGTAAAAACGGCATGGGGATTGTGTTCATTACGCATGATTTAAGTGTAGTGGCTGATATTGCGGATCGGGTCCTCGTCATGCGTAAAGGAAAAATCGTCGAGGAAGCGACTGTTTTTGAACTGTTTGACAATCCGCAACATCCGTACACGATCCGGTTATTGAAAGCCATGCCGACGCTGGATATGAAGACTGATACGAAAGATTTACTTCCAGAAGAGACTCATGAGCTGGATGAATTCGAGGATGCCCCTTTTGAACAACGAAGTGAAACCCATTTTGTACGTAGGAAGGAGGCTGCCCGGGATGAAAGCTGAAGAGAAACTGTTGGAAGTAAGTAATTTGAAAAAACATTACGCCAACCAGAAGAATGGTCCGGTTGTAAAAGCTGTAGACGGTGTGAATTTCCATGTGAATCGGGGAGAAACACTCGGTATCGTCGGTGAATCCGGTTCGGGAAAATCAACAGTTGCGAAAATGATTATGCAACTGGAAAAACCGACGAAAGGGGACATCCTTTTTCACGGTAAACCGATAACTAGCTTATCCCGTCCGGAGAAAAGGAAGCTGCAAATTATTTTCCAAGATCCTTATGGCTCACTCAACCCAAGGATGAGAGCAAAAGATATCGTCACCGAACCGCTCTTCATTCATGAAAAAATGCCGAAAAGGGAACGATACGAAAAGGCGCTCGACCTTCTAGAGGAAGTCGGACTTGGGAAAGAGCATCTCAACCGTTATCCTCATCAGTTCAGTGGAGGACAAAGGCAACGACTTAGTATTGCCCGGGCAATAGCATTAAAACCAGACCTAATTGTCTGTGATGAAGCTGTTTCCGCATTGGACGTATCGACGCAGGCGCAAATTTTACATTTACTTGATACGTTACAGAAGACATATGGGATTGCCTATATTTTCATCGCGCATGGATTGCCGGCTGTCCGGCTCATCAGCGACCGGATTGCCATCATGTATAAAGGGAAGATTGTCGAAACCGGTAGTCGTGATGAAATATTTGAAAACCCACAACATGATTACACGAAAACATTACTTAACGCAGTTCCACCATCTCATCCAAAATTTAGGGAAGAGATGAAATAATTGAAGGAGGAAATGACAACATGAAAAAGTTTAAAGCACTCAGCATGATGCTCATCATTACGATGTTGCTTGCCGCTTGTGGTTTTACTGATCCAGATGAAGAACCTAAAAATACAGAAGGAAGCGAAACAACAGATGGCTACTCTTTACTGACCATTGCCAATCCTGCAGATATTACGACGCTTGACCCGCAAAACAATAATGTCATCACAACGTCAGCAGTCCTTGTGAATATCTACAATAAATTGGTGAAGCGTGATGCTTCAGGGGAAATCGTTCCAGACCTTGCGACAGCTTGGGAACAAATTGATGATACAACTTGGGAGTTTACGTTGACAGAAGGAGTAACCTTCCATAATGGCGATGATTTCACTGCAGAAGATGTGAAATTTTCATTAGAACGGGTTGCGAATGACAACACATTACAGCAATACTCTGTATTCAATAAAATTGCCGAAGTGAAAGTGGTGGACGATCATACGGTACATATCGTTACAGAAGAAGCTGATCCACAATTATTAAGCAGACTATCAACCGTTGCAGCAAGCATTTTCCCTGCTGCTCATTTTGAAGAAGTGGGGGCGGAAGAATTTTTCCAACATCCTGTAGGAACAGGAGCTTATCAATTCTCTGATTGGAAAAAAGATAATTATGTAGAGCTGACGAGATTTGAAGATTATTTCGAAGGTGAGCCAAATTGGGAAAAAGTTCACTTCACCGTCGTTCCAGAAGACTCAACGAGAGTGGCGGAGCTATTGACGAATGAAGTGGATATTGCCTTTAATATTCCAACAGCAGATATTGATAGAATCAATGACAATGACGGAACGCACGTGAAATTAGAACCGATTCAACGTGTGATTCAGCTTTGGTTATCAACGGAAGAGGATGCACCTACTGCGGACCCACGAGTTCGTGAAGCGATTGATCTTGCCATCGATAACCAAGTGATCATTGATGAAATTTTATTAGGTGCAGCTACACCGACAAGAACGCATGTTACTCCAGGAAACTTCGGTGCCAATGAGTCCCTTTATGATACGTATGAGTACGACCCAGAGCGTGCCAAGGAATTATTGGCAGAAGCTGGATATGAAGACGGAATTACAGTTGATATCTCAGTAAACAACTATTACACAGAAATGGCTGAAGTCGTTGGTGGAATGCTTCAGGAAGTTGGAATTACTGCTAACCTAGAGCTATTGGAGCAAAGCCAATTTGCAAAACGTTTATTCGCTGAAGATTTAGCGGAAGGTGTTTTCGTCGGTTGGGGTAATGATATGTTTGACGGAAGTGTCCTCGAGCTATTTAGAGAAGACAACGTGACGAGTTATGCAAATGAAGAAGTGGATGAATTACTGAATGAAGCAGCCTATAATATGAATGAAGAAGAGCGTAGCGAACAGTACCAGCAAGTACAAGAAATCTTAGCGGAAGACAGAGGCGTTGTTTATCTGTTCCAATTGGAAGGACGCTATGGTGTGAGTGACCGGATTGATTATACACCAAGACTGGATGAATTGTACGTAGTGGATGAAATTACATTAAATGAATAGGGGGGAGAAATAATGGCAGCATCACTGACATTAATGGAAGCATATATGGTTGAAACCTTGCTTGCCGCTGGCATGACAGAGTCGGAATTAGTTCATGCGATCAAAACTGCTGACATCGATGCCATTTTGGAGAAAGATGATAGCTTCGATTATCTGAAGTTTGTCCACGAAGTAAAAGATGATCCAGAACGTATCGAACAAGCTATCCTTTCCGGCTATAGCATCAAATTTATGTCTGTTTACGGAATCGAACGTATCTTGAATATTAAATTCAATCTGGAATCAGGGAAAGATTATACATTAGAAGAACATCGATTTTTAGGAATCGAATTGAGTTCAGATGGATTTGCTTCTTTTGAAAACATGCTTTCTCCGAACTGGGTAATCACGAATAAAAAAGAAAATGATTCCAACATCACATTTGATATTGTCCATAAGACACAGTCTTAGACGCCAATAATCCCTCAGCGTAGTATTAGCTGAGGGATTATTTTTTTACTCACTAACCTTAACTTCAATCGGTTCAGAAACTAAGTTCCAATCTTCATCCAACATATGGAAGGTATGCATAGCAAAAACATCCGCTGTCCCTGGTGCGACTGCTGTGATGACATTTTCAGCGACATCGACATAACTTTGACCATCGTACACATAAAGTGAAGTTTCTGCGTTTTCTTTATGTTTTGTGCGATAGTTGACGAAGGTTTTCGCATTAATAGTTGCTGATTTTCCTACTTTTAGATTACGTTTTTTAATTGGTGTTTCAATATACGTTGGCCCATCCGTCAACCATTGGGTATAGTCTGTAATTGGTCCGATTAAGCCGCTTTTCAGTAAGTTTTTAAATGGCTCTTGATCACGGAATGTCCAGTGCATATTAATTAATCCGCGTTGTCTCATATAGGTGATCGATTCTTCGGAAAGGCTGCCATAGCTTGCGTTCAAACGAGCGCCAATGCTGGTTGCATAGTTTAACATTTGTTCAGCATCTTTAATCCGTTGTTCCGGTGAACCAGGCACCGATGCGGAATAAAGGAAACCGACACTGATATGTGGGGAGATTTCCCTGAATTTCTTAACGCTTTCGATATTAAAGCTCTGCAGGACGACTTTTTCTTCTACGCCGACTTCCATAATTTCTTGAAGTACTTGCTCTTCAATATCTGTTGCCTTTAGCTCAACGAGCAACACTACATCTTTATCCTTGAAGCCTTCCAGAAACTCACGAAACGTAGGAACTTTTTCACCGGCAAATTCTTCACCAAAATAGCTCCCGGCATCCAACTCGCGAATTTCTTCCAACGTTAAGTCCGCAACAGCCCCCGTGCCATCTGTTGTCCGATCGACTGTTGCATCATGCATGATAACGATATGTCCATCTTTTGTTTGTTGAATATCGGTTTCAATCAAATCTGCACCTAGTTCATAGGATAGATGGTAGCCTGCCATCGTATTTTCCGGTGCAAGTGAAGGGACGCCTCGGTGAGCGACGACGATTGGACGCTGGATGATCGTGTTTTCAGGGTACTCTCCAAATACTTCCACTGCTTCTTGTGGGTGATTGGTGACAATTCCATCGACCCCGGCATGGATTAAAGCATGAGCGTCATCGCTAATTCCCCAAACAGATATCGCCCGGTTATGGAAATAATAAACCGTATCAATCGAAACATGTCGCTCAGGTAAAACGACCGTGAAGGAGCGACTAATATTAGCATCCTCAACCAACTTTTTCATATCGTGTTTATTGAAATGATTTTTCTCATATAAGATGGCTCCTCGAGCTGTTGGGTACGCAGCTTTAATTTTTTCTAAAACATCAATTTGAGGAGATAAAATATGAACATCCCTTGTTGATGTGGACTCTAAAACTTCAATTACCCCGTCCGTTGCCTGCATATCATTCACTTGAATAATCGGGATGACTTCTCCTCTTATAGCGAGCAACCTATCCGCTAAAGTAGTATCCCCAACCATAACCTCGCCATCTTCATTTACTTCGACAGGAAGGATGACGGATGACACTCCTTCATACGCAGCGATATCATCAAATACTTCACTTGAAATGACCGTTGGTGCATTTACCATATTCGTTTCAGGTTCCACCGGCAAAAAGGCGTTGGAATCTTCAAGTGGTGGCAGGTCTTCTGTTCTTGTAGTGACTTTAACATTATCAAAAGCTACCGTTGCACCAGATACTTGGAATCCAAGATCTCCTTCCAAATACTGATCTGCCATATCCGTATCGATGACGAGCTGTCCATTGACAAATTGTTGGACACGTTCGCCTTTAGCGATGATTTTCATCCGATACGTTTCATCGTATCCAAAATCCTCAGGATAAAATGTCTTCATTGGAACGTTCCAACTGTTCGATTCCGTACGAATGGCGAATTCTAAGCCATTTAATGCAGATGTTCCTTTTCTGGCGGCAAATTGATAATATGGGTAGTCCTCATTTTGGATGCGAAACATTAAAGAAGCCCAGCGTGCATCATTTACTGCTGATTGGAACGTCACATCCGCTTCAAATACGAAATCTCCTATTCCATCTGCAACCGAAAAGATGACACGAGAGGGGGAGGAGATATCCGTTGATGTGAGTTCTAATGCTCCGTCCTTTACCGTTGCAGTACCTTCGATGACTTCAAAACCGTCTGGTAACACATCTGCTTCAAAGTCTTCTTCCAGTAATACATTTTCACTCGCTGAGATAGTCTGCTGACCTAGGAAGCTAGCACATAGAAAGGTGATTGCGAGAATTGGTAGAAACAATAATTTCTTCTTGTCCATGTTTATTCCTCCTTCAGATTAGTTTGTCTATGCTAAATCTATAGAGGTCCGGTTCTTCGTTTTTTTTGATCCCTCCTTTAATAGAAAAAATAATAAAAAAAGACACCAAAGTGTTCCCTGAATAAATCAGGGGTCCTTTAAGGCATCTTCTCTTAGACTCCTACCAAAATATTGATAAATTTACCATTATTATGATATGAAAATGCGGAATCGTCTATAGGAAGAATAGCTTATTATGAATAAATGGATAGGAACAATGCCCGAATTTTCTATCTAAACTATATTATTTAATAATTTAGTATTTACAATCAACCAATAATTTGCTAATATGGAAATCAATCGAATATTTCTCAGAGAGCGGAAGAGAAGAGATGAAATCGTACTCCTTTGGAGGAGTATATTTTTCAATCTCTTCTTTTATCATTTCTGAAGAATGTTCGTAAGTTCAAAGGGGGATTAAAATGAAAAGGTTTACAACTTTACTATTTTTGTTTGTTTTAGCCTTTGGAATGCTTGTTGCTTGTGCGGAGGATACGGATGGACAAGCTGGAAGTGGCGATGATTCTTCCGGAGGTGCAATTACGTTATATTCACCTGAAACACCTGATTTAACGAAAGAGCTCGCAGAAAAATATGAGGAATTGTATGGAGAGAAAGTGAATGTCCACTATGCAGGAACAAACGTATTAGTAAACCAGATGATGGCAGAAAAAGAAAATCCACAAGCGGATGTGTGGTATGGCGGTGGCGGTATTCTTCCATTTGAATCTGCAGTTGATAGAGGTATCATCACTCAGTATATTCCAGAGAGTGCAAAGGATTGGGAAGTTGTCGAAAACGGGATCAAGATGAAGCATGAAGATGGATATTATGTCGGTACAGAATTATTCGTGCTTGGATTTTCATACAATACAGAACTTGTTTCGGAAGAAGAAGCACCGAAAACATGGGAAGACTTACTCGATCCAAAATGGGAAGGAAAGATTCAGTTTCCTAACCCGGCAGCATCAGGTACGGCTACTTTGATGGTACTTAGTTATATGATGCAGCACGGCGAAGAAGAGGGTTGGGAGTATTTCAAACAGCTGGCTTCTCATGCAAATTCCGTTCCTGACTCAGGTTCTGCCCCGACAAAAGCAGTAGCGATGGGGGAAGCTCATATCGCTGTTGGGTTTGATTTTATGGCATATGAGCTCCAAGCAAACGGTGAAACAGTAGATTTCATCGTACCTGATAAAACTCCTATTCTTGTAAATCCAGCTACTCTAGTAGAAGGAGGCCCGAATCCTGAGGGAGGCAAGAAGTTCATGGACTTTTTATTGGAAGAGGAAGCACAGCAAATTTTAGCAGATTGGTACCATATTCCAATCAACCCAGAAGTAGAGTCGAAAACACCATTAAATGTGGAGAATTTAAAAGATAATGCAGTCGACTTGGATATTGACTGGGTGAATGAAAACTATGATCGTATCCGTAATGAATGGAACAGTAAAACTAATTAAAGGAAGTTGATAAGTATGGGATCAGTTGTTGTTGAACAACTTAGGAAGGAATTTTCAGGAGTTACAGTACTTCAAGATATAAATTTGGACATAAAAGAGGGCGAATTCTTTGCCCTCCTCGGTCCATCAGGATGTGGAAAAACAACAACGATGAGATGTATCGCAGGTTTTGAAGCGCCAACGAAAGGATCCATCAAGATTGGTGGGAAAGATATAGCCAACTTGGCTCCCAATGAGCGTAACTGTGGAATGGTTTTTCAAAGTTATGCCCTTTTTCCTCATATGAATGTGTTTGACAATGTTGCGTATAGCCTAAATATAAAGGAACTGAAGAAAAATAATCTGTTTAAAAAGATTGGCGTCTACACTCGGATGCTCAACAGCAAAATCGTAAAATATCCAAAGCATATTACGGAAAAGGTAATGGACATCTTGGAATACGTGGAATTAACGGATCATGCCAATAAGCTTACGAGTGAACTTTCCGGTGGTCAGCAACAGCGGGTTGCTCTTGCCAGGGCACTTGTGATGGAGCCTGAAGTGTTGTTGATGGATGAACCATTGTCCAATCTAGATTTAAAGCTTCGGCATACGATGCGTAATACAATCCGGCGCATTCAGCAGGATTTGAAAATCACTACGATATTCGTTACTCATGACCAGGAAGAAGCGATGAGCATGGCCGATCGAATCGCTGTCATGAAGGATGGGAAGATCTTGCAGATAGGAACACCTACAGATCTCTATAGTAAACCGAACACACCATTCATTGCTGACTTTGTCGGTACATCCAACATCCTGCCAGGTGAGGTAGTGGGGACTGAAAACGGACTTACAACCGTACAGATTGGCAATCAGCGCATCAAGTCTGCATCAACAACAGATAAAAAGCATGTAGATGTTGTCGTCAGGCCGGAAAATATACAAGTATTAAACGGTGCGACAGATCAGACAGGAAACACCTTTGAAGGGGAAATATTATTGGCCACGTATCTTGGATCGATTGTTCGTTATGATGTGAAAGTCGGAGAACATAACTTACTGGTGGATACTACATACGAGTCCGGAGACAGTATCAAAACAAATGGTTCTACGATTCGATTAAGTGTATCACCTGAAAGGGTGCTGCTCATATGAATAGAATCAAAAAACATTTTGTAGGAATTGGACTAATCAAGCTATTAATCTATGGATTTTTTCTGTTATTTTTAATCATTCCGCTATTATCTGTATTTCTAGTTGCATTTACAAATCAGCCGATCAATGTATTCGGTTCGCTTATTAGTATGGAACGGATGCAACAGACGATTGACCAGTTTAGAAATGCTTCACTAGATAACTTTAAATCTTTATTCACGTATGGTGGTTACCTTACCGGATTGATTAATAGTCTAAAGTTATCCTTTATCGTTTCATTATGGGTGCTTGTCATTTGTATTCCGATTGCTTATGGAATCGCACGGACGAAGATGCCATTTAAAAAGACGATAGGAGCCTTATGTACGATCCCACTTGTCATACCGACATTTATTTCTGCATATGCCTTTATCATTATGTTTGGGCGCTCAGGATGGGTCACCTATATTTACGAAAAATTCGGTGGCGAAGGAATGTTGCTCGATCCGTATACGATGACAGGGATCGCGATTGTACAGATTTTCTTCTTTTTCCCTTATGCACTTTGGCCAATGGTAGCAGCCTTTAAAGTGACGGGTGCTTCCTTAGAAGAGGCGTCACGGAATATGGGGGCAAAAGGCTGGCTGACGTTTATTACTGTAACATTTCCGCTTGCGTTACCAGGCATGCTCTCTACCATGCTCGTCATATTTGCTGTAAGTTTTTCCGATTTTGGGACACCGATTATTTTGGCACCGAACGATTTGAACTTAATTGTCGTGGACGCATATCGTGAAATATCCGGGTTCTTTAACTGGGGCGGAGCTGCCATCTTGACGGTTATTATGATTGCGGTTGCAGGAGTGGTGTATTGGCTGCAGAACTATCTCTTAAAAGGTAAGAACTATGACATTCTCTCCGGCAAGCCTAAAGAGATTAAATTAAATGATAATAAAGCATTAACGATACCCTTGGCGATATTTTCAAGTCTCGTAGTACTATTACCAATTCTTGCTTTGGCTACAATCATTTTACAGTCGCTGGCTACAACTTGGGGGAAAGATCCGTTACCGAGTGGATATACATTAGAACATTATCGCACCATCTTTACATCATCTTTGGGCAATATCCAAAACAGCTTAATTTTAGCTGGTGGAGCTTTGATTCTTAGCGTCATTATATCCGTGTTTGTTTCCTACTTTGTTGTACGCCATCGTTCCACTACGCTGGATTTTATGACAACTATCCCTTTAATCGTGCCGGGAATCGCATTTGGTATAGCATTAATTCAAACGTTCAATACTGCTCCACTACAACTGACAGGTACTGCGCTGATTTTAATCATCGCTTATAGTATCCGCAGATTGCCATATATGGTTCGTTCTACGGTTGGTACGATGCGGGCAATCAAGCAAGATATTGAAGAGGCGGCAGTCAGTCTTGGAGCGTCGACTTTAACCGCAGCAACTACAGTCGTTGGTCCCTTAATGCTTCCGGGTATTGCGGCTGGCTCGATTTTAGTGTTTGTTACGGTTATTAAAGAAACAAGTATTTCCATCTTGATGGCGCCGGCTAGTTGGGCACCGATGAGTTTAGCTATTTTCCAAAACGTATTAAGGGCAGAGTATTATTCTGCGGCAGCGATGTCTGTCATTCTCGTTGTGATGGTCCTTGTGTTACAAGCTCTCGCTAATAGACTATCAGGAGGAAATAAATCATAGTGCTCCTAAGGAGGGTTAGTTTGAAAAGAGGGTATATCTTTGATTTAGATGGAACGATTTATGTTGATGACCTGTTGATTGATGGCGCAATAGAGGCGATACAGGAATTAAGAAATGATGGTCATAAAATTGTGTTTTTGACGAATAAATCAATTGATACGATCGATAGCTATGTAAAAAAGTTACAAAGGCTTGGGATTGATGTTAGTCATGAACACGTAGTGAACTCGAACTATCTTACTGCCCGATATCTTAGCTCTAGAATGGGTCCAGATGAAAAAGTGATGGTCATCGGGGAACAGCCTTTATTGGATGAACTCGCCGATATGGGGATAGAGGTATCAGATAATGAAACGGAAGTCAGCTACGTTGTATTAGGCTGGGATAGGGACTTCACTTATGAAAAACTGAATCGTGCATTCCAAGCATGGAAAAACGGAGCGGTTGTCGTGGCAACGAATCCTGATCGTACCTGTCCTATTAAAGGAGGACAAATACCGGATTGTGGGGCAATGATCGGAGCGATGGAGGGGGCGACCGGAGAAAAAGTCGATATCATTCTAGGTAAGCCTTCTCCGCTTGCTGCTAGATTTATTGTCGATGACATATTGAAACTGCCGCCTGGTAATTGTTACATGGTGGGAGACCGGTTAGAGACTGATATTCGGATGGGAAATGACTATGGTGTAAACTCTGTTCTCGTGCTAACCGGTATTACAGAAAAAAGTATGGTAAGGCATGCAAAAGACCAACCAGATTTTATTATTGATAGTATTAAAGAATTGCCGAACTTAACTAGAGATTTAGATTCCAAAGCTGCGGATCACCTGCAGACATAGCTAGTGCACCTGCTTCCAGTCCGTCAATAATTTGCTGTTTTTCGCTGATTAACCCTCCTGCAATAATTGGTAGGCGAGTTAGTTTTGTTAAATTGTCAATGATGGATGGCATGATTCCGGGAAGGACTTCTATGGCATCAGGTCTGCTTGCATGGGAGATTTCGATGCCTTTTCTCATAGCGCTTCCATCGATGAGGAAAATACGCTGAATCGTCATGAGACCTTCTTCCTTTGCGAATTTGATTAGGTTGCTTTTCGTTGTAATGATTCCTTTTGGTTGCCAAACATTGGCTATGTATTCGATAGCACTTCTTGTATTGGATAAGCCATCAATAAAATCAACATGGATGAACGTTGTCTTATTATACTTTTTTAATTGATCGAGATATTTTTTAGTAGTTATGAGGTTTCCGGTTAATAGAAATACAATGTTAGCATTGGATTTAGCAGCTAATTCTAAATGATTTTTTTCATTTACAGATGCAATGACTTGAGATTCGACTAGATCGACAATATTATCCAAAAGAATGACCCCCTCATGGTGATTTCTACTATTATATCATAATAGTGATTATTTTAAGAATTTAAAATTCTTCAGTTCGAAGCATAGCATACAGCTATAAAATGGTAGTAACTCGAAAAAATTACTCTCCCTTAAATTGTCCATCTCATAGAGGCGGCAAGAGGGGAGTATTATTTTTATGTTCTATATTCTGTAAACCTGTAAACCTGTTCCTATCTTCCTGCCATGCATACTTCCAACTTTGCCCAAATATAATGAATCTGAACGTTTTTTTATATGAAGTATAAGGCCATACTTTTATATCAACAAAGAATGGGTGGGAAGGAAATGAACAATATGGTTCCAGACCCTTATGTGAATCAGCCGATGATTAGTGACTTTGATTATGAGCCGAGTCGTGATCAACTAAGTGTAGTTGTAAAATATATGGGAACGCCACGAATAGAGAAGTGGAATCTCGGTCAAAGAGGACCACAGCATCCGGCTTTAGAGTTAGATAGAATAACGTTCGCCAGATATGTTACGGGTACTTCGGATTTAATTATCGGCATGGATTTGACGGGGGATGAAAGGGAGCAATTATATCTACTTAAAGGAAATAAAAATCTTATCCCACTGACTGACTCTCCAGAACATGTTCATCGCTATGGAGGATGCTCCCCTGATGGAAAATGGATTGCCTGGTCCAGCAACCGTAGAGATCAAGCCTTTTTAGATATTTATCTCCAGTGTCTAGAAACATTTGAGATTCATTTATTGTTTGCTGAAGATGGGATATTTTCAGTGGCGAAATGGTTTCCGGATGGAAATGCATTATTAGTCAGAAGAGCGAATTCCCCAATGGACCATGATCTAGGAGTTTTATCGCTTGTAACTGGGGAAGTCGACTGGATTACTAATCATTCAGATGAAGCAAGTTACCGTGATGTCCATTTCAGTCCGTGTGGGGAAATGGTCTATTTATTATCCAACAAAGATAGTGAATTCTACGGACTGGCATGTGTCCATCTTTCTACGAAAAAGCTGACTTGGCTGCTGCGGGGAAATTGGGATTTCGAAGGATTGGCCTATCATAAGGAGACTGGCTTGTTTGCTTTTACCGAAAATCAAGGTGGAATCTCTAAAGGATATTTATTTGATTTGAAACAAGGGGCTCTTTATACATGGGACACCCCAATGGGTGTAATCACTAATCTCACTTTTTTACCACGACGAAAAATGCTGCTATTTCAATTGAATGGACCGGAACACCCCCAAGAATTATGGGTTCTTCATCTTCCAACCCTACAGACGCTACCCTTAATGAAGTTAAGCAAATCTTTTGTAGAAAGAAAACCAATCAAGCCTAGCTTACTATCCTATCGTTCATTTGACGGTCTTAACATCCCTTTCTTTTACTATAAGCCAAAGAAAACTTCCAAGAAACTTCCTGTTGTCATCTATCTTCATGGAGGACCGGAAAGTCAAAGCCGAGCTTCCTACCACCCACTCTTACAATTTTTACTAAGCAAAGGCTATGCTGTCGCAGTTCCTAATTTCCGCGGAAGTACAGGATACGGAAAGACATATACTCATTTGGATGATGGACGGAAACGGATGGATGCAGTAAAAGATGTCATATCCATGGTGGATTGGCTTAAACAAGATTCAAGCATTGATGAAGAGAAAATTGTTATTATCGGGGGAAGTTATGGCGGCTTTTTAACGCTGGCGGCGATTAGTCACTATCCCCAATTATGGGTGGCCGCGGTTGATATTGTAGGAATGTCGAGTCTGCGAACGTTCATCGAAACAACTAGTCCATGGAGGAAGTGGCAAAGAGAAATGGAATACGGTACGGTTGAAGAAGATGGGGATTTTTTTAATCAGATAGATCCTCTACATCATGCTGATGAAATTATAGCGCCTTTGCTTGTCATCCACGGTGTAAATGATCCGCGTGTCCCCATTGGCGAGTCGGAACAAATCGTCCATAAACTGAAGCAACGAGGGCACTCGGTTACATATCATCGGATGGAAGGGGAAGGGCATAAACTAGTGAGTCCAGAGAATGAAATTACTGTTTACTCGATGATAGCTGCTTTTCTGAAGCAGTGTATAGGAAAACTATAAAATATTTATCCAAGGCTCTCCATTGTAATGGGGGCTTTTTTTATGGAGAAAGAGTGATTGGTAAGAAAATTTTTTGTTCCGTAAAATAGGCTCCTGTATTAGGAACGATACCCATGTTTTGTACATAGTTTGTTGGTGAGTACTCTAAATATTCATGTCTTCTGGAATCAAACTTATTTGCTGTAACTGTGTTGTTTACATTTCAATTTCGGGAATAAATGATAGTTTAAATGGAGGGGAAAAGAAAGTGAGTAATTTCCATCATGATCTACAATCGTTAGATGTTGGTGATTTTCAAGCCAGTCAGCCAATACCATGGGAGCAGAATCAGTACGATGCGAATCAAGAGTTAATTGGTTTTGGATTAGGATTTGGCAGCTGCTTCTTCTTTAGCTGTTTTAACTGTGCTAACTGTTTTAATTGCTCTAACTGCTTTAGATGTAGTAACTGCTTCCGATGTAGTAATTGCTTTAATTGTGGTAATTGCTTCCGATGCGGTCGTTGTCACCGCGGAGAATGGTAAGCGGTTTAGTTGTTTCGTTTTCAACTTAGAAGGCCTCTGTATGTTGCAGAGGTCTTTCATTATAAATAGGACATATAGGACAAATTGCTGTACATACGATGATAAAGGCAGTCTTAATGAAACATACGAATGGGCTAAATAGGGATAAGGAGGATTGAGATGGGAAATCTGAAACCTTCTATGCGTCTGAAAGTGAAAAGGGACACGTTTTATCTACCGGAACCGGAAAGAGGGGTTTATTTTCGAAATAACGTAAATTCATTTCGCATGGAAGGCAGTGGGATCGATCAGTGGGTGGAAAAATTATTACCGATGTTCAATGGAGAATACACGTTGGAATATTTGACCAATGGCTTGCCGGACCCTTACCGAAAGCGGGTTTTTGAAATTGCGGAAGTACTTTATGAGAATGGGTATGTTCGTGATGTAAGTGAGGACCTCCCACATCAAGTATCGGATGCGCTCCATAAACAGTACGCATCGCAAATTGAATTTGTGGACAATTTAGTTGGCTCTGGGGCAGCCCGTTTTCAGGACTTCCGTCAGGCGAATGTGCTCGCAGTCGGTTCTGGTTCGATGCTGAACGCATTGGTTTCTTCGTTGGTTGAATCTGGTTTGGCTAAGGTCCGGGTGGCGATCACAGACGAAGCCCGGACCAACAGACAACGAATGAAAGAACACGTGGACCAAGCGCGAATAAAGGATCCAGAGGTTGAATTAAAGGAGGTTTCACGTGAGAAAGAGGAATGGCGGGACATCGTGGAACCCTTTGATGCGATTTTGTATGTAAGTGAGGAGGGAGAACTGGAGGAACTGAAGTCTCTGCATACCGTCTGCAGGGAAACTGGAAAAATGTTTCTCCCCGCCATATGCATGCAGCAGGTCGGTTTAGCAGGTCCTCTTGTACATCCAGATTCCGAGGTATGTTGGGAATCAGCCTGGCGCCGTTTACATGATGCAGCTTTATTTAAAGAAGAGCGAGAACTTGTTCATTCTGCTGTTCCAGGAGCTTTATTGGCTAATGTGATTGTATTTGAGCTGTTTAAAAAAGTTACAGGTATAACGGAGACGGAACAAAGTAATCGGTTTTTTCTACTAGATTTGGAAACCCTGGAGGGAAATTGGCATGCGTTTTTGCCTCATCCATTAGTAACGAGTAATGTATCTGCTGAATGGGTGGAAGATATTGAGAAGCGGATTCAAAACGATATAGAGAAAGTAGAGTCAGGAAAACTACTACTATTTTTCAACCAGTTGACCGCAGCGGAAGCAGGCATTTTTCATTCTTGGGAGGAGGGAGAGTTAAAGCAGCTTCCGTTATCTCAGTGCAGTGTGCAGGTAGTCGATCCGTTGTCAGAGGGACCGGCCCGGTTGATGCGAGAGAAAATTTGTTCAGCTATGACTCATGAGGAAGCAAGAAGAGAAGCAGGACTAATTGGAATTGAAACGTATGGATCACGAATGGCCAGTTTGGTCATTGATTCGCTGTCACTTGATAAAGGATTAGTAGAATCTGAAGGAATGGTCGGGATTGGAACTGGTACATCGTTTGTGGAAAGTGTTGGACGTGGATTGCGGAAGTGTTTGGCTGAGGAGCTTCGAAAGCAACAACGTAATCAGGAGTATGCTGTTTCTAAAGTACAGTTAAGTTCGGTAGAAGATGAGCGCTGTCGCTTTTATTTAGAGGCACTGACTACGATTCAGGGAGCACCAATGATTGGGATAGGAAAGGATGTATCCGGTTTGCCTGTCGTATGGGTAGGTACGGAAGATCGATGGTATGGCAGTGTGGATTTAAATAGAACAATGGCATTACGGAACGCGTTACAACAGGCAATCAGCAAAGAGCAAAACAAATCGGGTACTTCGAATGAATTCGTCTGTGAGGTCACGTCGGTTTATATGGAAGAGGATTCACCTGTCAGTCTTACCATTCCTGAATGCAAAGACAAGATACAAGCCGATGTCCTGCAGGGAGCCATGGATACGTTGAAACGGAATGGAAAACAGATTTTCGTATTCGAATTAGGGCTAGAACCTGTTTTTAAAGAAAGACTAGCCGGCGTATTTGGTGTTTTGTTGCGAGAGGAGGATTCATGATGAATTCCTTCGTGTTGATCGTCGGGGAAGGGGTGCTGGCTGAATCTGTAAGTAAAGAACTGGCGGCACATCATCTCGTTTTCCGTAAGTCGAATCTTGGAGAAAGTATTCCAAGTAATACAGATTTGGTGCTTATATTGGACGATGGTTGGAAACCTTCGACACATCAAAAAGCGGAAAAAGTATTACAAAAAACGGATACTCCTTGGCTCAGAGGCTTCATTTCATTTGGGGAAGGCGTAGTTGGTCCGTTTGTCCAACCTGGCAAGGCAGGTTGTTCTCAATGTGCGGATATGAGGCGTTTTATGGGCGGGCGTGATCGCACGGAAATGGTGGAAGTGCAGCAAAAGCTGGCTGCAGGTGGAGGTATTGGAAGTGACCCGTGGGCTTCAAGGAACGGACTTTTGCAAATGGCTCACCTGATAAACGTGGAGGTACAGAAAGTATTACGGGGTGACCAGGTAGATGCAGACGGAAAGGTTCTTCTCATTGATCTGAAAACACTGAGGACCTCGTCACATTATTTTCTGCCCAATCCGTTGTGTCCAGTCTGCGGTGGATTACCTGACGATACAGAGGAATTAGCCCGAATTCCACTAGAACCAAGTCCGAAAGTCAGTTCCGGCAGTTTCCGCAGCCGTTCATTGGATGAGATGAAAGAAGCTATTGTCAAAGACTATCTGGATAACCGTACGGGAGTTTTGAACAGTAAAATCTATGATCTCGTGACTCCATTTGCTGATGCGAGTGTTAATCTGCCGATGTTAGCCGGGGACGAGAGAACCGGTGGCCGAACCCATGTCTATGAAGAAAGTGTATTGACGGCAATCTTAGAAGGGTTGGAGCGATATTGTGGTTTAAAGCCACGTGGCAAACGGACGGTAACCCGTGATAGTTATCGTAATCTGGAAAATCAAGCACTCAATCCTTTGAGTGTCGGCGTGCACGCGAAGGAAAACTATGCGCAACCTGGTTTTCCATTTAAACCGTTTGACCCCGATCGTTCCATCGATTGGGTTTGGGGTTATTCATTGTTGGAGGAGCGTTCCATCCTAGTTCCTGAGCTCCTTGCTTATTACAGTATCGGACACGGAACAGAAGGTTTTGTCTATGAGACTTCTAACGGATGTGCACTTGGGGGAAGTTTAGAGGAAGCCATTTTCTATGGAATGATGGAAGTCATCGAACGTGATTCCTTCCTGATGACTTGGTATGCAAAGCTGAATCTTCCACGGCTCGATCCTTTATCAGCTGATGACGAAGAGTTGGAATTTATGGTCGAACGTATGCGGGCGGTTGCTGGCTATGATTTGTATTTGTATGATGCTACGATGGAACACGGTGTACCTAGTATTTTTGCAATAGCTAAAAACAGAGAGGAAAAGGGATTGAATCTCATCTGCGCAGCCGGCTCCCATCTCGATCCAGTACGGGCAGTGAAAGGCGCGATTCATGAGCTCGCAGGCATGATGCTGAACCTGGATGAAAAACTGGAAGCGAATAAAGAGGAATATGAAAAAATGCTACATGACTCTTCTTTGGTGAGACAAATGGAAGACCATGGCATGCTTTATGGTTTACCGCAAGCAGAAGAGCGTTTAAGTTTTTTGCTTAATAATGATGAGCCGATGAGGACGTTCAAAGAGTTCAAGTGGAAGTCGAATCATGCGGACCTTACCGAGGATTTGCAAGATATCCTGCGGGCGTTTCAAAAGTCTAACCTTGATGTTATTGTAGTGGACCAGTCGACACCGGAAACGTTACGAAACGGATTGTATTGTGTAAAAGTACTGATTCCAGGGATGCTGCCAATGACATTTGGGCAGCACCTTACTCGCCTCACAGGACTGGAGAGGGTACTCCGCGTCCCAATGGAGCTTGGGTATACGGAACAACCGTTGACACCAGAGCAACTGAATCCCTATCCGCACCCGTTTCCCTAAGGCTGATGAGGAGGTAGAAGATGAATCTGGAAGAGTTTTTACACAATCTACAGTTTGATATGGATAAGGCAAATCAGCCAAATGTGGAAGTGGATTGGGACGATGCACCACTAGCATATAAAATCTACCGTGGATTACCGACTGTTCCATTATCTTTGGAAGTGCCGTTGACGCTAACTGGAGGAGAACCTCCTGCCAAACCAAATCTTCATCGAGTCGGTCATTTTCTCTGGTATGTATTCGGTACGACGCAATGGAGCCAATCGGTCTTCCCAGCAGATTCCAAGGAGCAAGATTCCTATCCTATACAGTCTTATCGGCGGTTTGCTCCATCTGGTGGGGCGCTGTACCCTAACGAATTGTACGTGTATCTGAAAGTGGAGGAACTCCCTGATGGAGTCTACCATTATGATGCAGCACACCATCGGCTCGTATTATTGCGCGAAGGAGATTTTGATTCTTATTTATCCAAAGCCCTCGGCAATCGCTGCGACATCTCCTCGTGTTTTGGTACAGTTTTTGTATCAACCATGTTCTGGAAAAATTTCTTTAAATACAACAACTTTGCCTATCGACTTCAAGGGCTGGATGCTGGAGTGCTCATGGGACAATTACTGGAAGTAGCGAAAAGGTTTGGCTATGCCTCTGGTGTGTACTTTCAATTTCTTGATTCCGCAATCAATCATTTGTTGGGAATATCCGAACTGGAAGAGAGTGTATATAGTGCCATCCCATTATCAGTAGAAGTAACAAACTGGTCTGCTGATGGAAGGAGCCGTAATAAAAATATTACTTCGGAACAGTTAATACAGGAGCTGCCAGCAATTCAAACCGAACATTTGGAGCGGTCACAATGTGTCAAAGAATATCCGATGATCAGTGCGATGAACGAAGCTTCCAAACTGACTTCGACAGGCTCATTTTCGGTTTACAGAAGGGGAAAAGATATTGATATTGAACAGGCTGAGTGCACGGTGCCATTGCCTCCAGTAACATCTTTGTCTTATGATTTCGCCGAGGTTTGTAAAAAGCGATTTTCTCCAGACGGGGATTTTGTTTTAGGAAAAGTGAGCCAAGAACAGTTAGCAACACTTCTCGTAGAGGCAATGACTTCCTTTTCATACAGAAATGATTTGGATGAAGCGTATAGAAGGGAACCCCATGTATCTATTTACTGTTGTTTATATAATGTTGAGGGGATTCCAAATGGCGCGTACCAATATGACAGTACGGAACACCTATTAAGAGAAATACGCCCGGGAGATTATCGACTTCACCTGCAAACTGGAATGTCGATGGATAATGTGAATTTGCTTCAAGTACCAATCTGTCTGCATATAGCGGCTGATAAGGATTTTGATAAGGAAGAATTAGGTTATAGGGGTTACCGGATCAAACAAATGGAAGCTGGCATGCTCGTGCAACGATTGCTTTTGGCTGCATCGGCCCTCGGGATTGGAGGCCACCCGCTTCTTGGATTTGACTCGAATTTGACTGATGAACTATATAAACTAGATGAACAAGGTAAGACCAGTCTAATCCAAATCCCAATTGGTCCCTATCGTCCCAGACCTTGGTTGAAGGGGAGTTTGCGCAGTTGAGGGCAGGGGGTTAGACGCTTAATTGTATTTCCTCCTAGATGTAGAACCTACACCCTAGGAGGTTTTTTATTTTCCTGATAGGATAATTATTAATGACTAGAATTTATTCCCAACCAAAATCATTTACAGATACAATGATTTATACTAATTTAAAGATGGAAGAACAATAATGAAGATTTTTTTCGGATAAATAAGGAGCAATCATAATGAACATCGACGATATAATTACTGCTAGAGAAAAGATGATGGGAACTGTCCATCAAACGAATCTTGAGTACTCCAGTACGTTCAGCAAACTGACAAATAATGAAATCTATTTAAAACTAGAAAACCTGCAAAAAACGGGTTCTTTTAAAGTTAGAGGTGCTTTCAATAAAGTCCATTCCCTAACGGATGAGGAACTGAAAAGAGGGGTGATTGCGGCTTCTGCTGGTAACCATGCCCAGGGAGTTGCGTTTTCTGCAAGTGCATTGAACATTCCATGCACAATCGTCATGCCAAAAGGAGCACCGATCAGTAAAATTCAAGCGACGGAAAACTATGGAGCGAAAGTCGTTTTAGAAGGTGAAACATTTGATGACGCCAACAACTACGCGCGACATTTGCAACAGGAAACAGGTGCTACGTTTATCCACGCGTTCGATGATGAAGGTGTGATTGTTGGACAAGGCACGATCGGTTTGGAAATCCTAGAGCAGCTGCCTGATGTGGACGCTGTCGTTTGTCCGATTGGTGGCGGTGGTTTGATTGCAGGCATTGCCACAGCAATAAAAGAAATCAATCCGAACGTCAAAATATACGGAGTCCAAACAAGCGCAGTTCCAAGTATGAAGCGGTCTGTAGCTGAAAGGAATCCGATCATGGTCAATGCATTACCAACGATGGCAGACGGAATCGCGGTTAAAAAACCAGGCGATAAGACATTTGAAATCGTGCAAAACTACGTCGATGATATCGTACTTGTCGACGAAATGGAAATTGCCCGCACCATGCTTTTACTATTGGAGAGAAATAAACTGTTGGTGGAAGGATCGGGAGCGGCAGCACTAGCTTCACTAATCTATGGTAAACTTCCATTAGAGAATAAAAATGTCGTATGTTTGGTCAGTGGTGGAAATGTGGATGTCAATTTCATTTCTAAGATTATCGAGAGAGGCTTGGTGGAATCGGGAAGATACAGCACATTCAAAGTCATCTTAAACGATAAACCAGGTGAACTCGAACAATTACTGCATGAACTTGCCGTAACGGATGCGAATATCCGCCGAGTCATTCATCATCATGCTGGCAAAGATGTCCTTCCAGGCTACGTCCAAGTGGAAATATCCGTTGAAACGAGAAACAAAGCACATATCGAACAAATTGATTGGATGTTGAAAGAAAAATATATGCATGTAGAGTTTATTTAAAGCTCGATGGTGGGAAAAGATTGGGGGCGGCTTCTGAAGAGGTACGCCCTCTAAATATAAAGGGGTGTAATCAATGGAACTTCAATTTTCTATTGTTGATTCTCATGAAGAATGCACACATTTCTTAATTGAAGATGAAGATGCCGAGAGACTAAATGCCGTTGGAGTACAAAACGGAAAGCTTTATAATTTGTTTTATGACAAAAAGGCGGACGAACATTTTATCGTAAATGATGATGGAGTGAGCTGTGTAGATATTGAAATCTTGGTCCAAGTTAAAATGCTGCGTCAACATATTTAAGGTGATTTTGAAAAAGCTTCAATCATAATTCCTAGAGTTCCATATAAAAATAACAGACCCTGTACCAAAATTTCATTATCCTCCCTGTTGTAAGAGAATACAGCAGGGAGGTTTTCTATTATTCTACCTTACTCATATAATTTCAGAAATTTACATTTAATATTTGTAGAAAAATGGTATAATTTTCATGTAAATCTCACAAATGGAAATGAACTTGGAAATTACGATACTCTCGGGGGGAATGAAATGAATAAAAAATTGTTTCTGGTCTTTGCTATTATTCTTTTTATCGTCGGAGCCAATTATTTTATAGACCCAGTAGAAATGGAAGAATCTCTTCCAGAAGAATCAGAAGAAATGAAAAAGCTGCAGAAGGAGTACAATCAATTAAGTTTAGATTATATCAATTTGAAAGCGGAGAAGGAGGAGCTACAAAATCAAATGGAATCCATTCATGCAGATTATTTTGATAGGTATATTTACGCATTTGGTTATCAGGATGAATCTCTGGGTGAATCGAGTGAACCTCTTCATGAGGAATTTGGGGAGGATAAGTATGTATCCTTAATAGAGGATGATTTTGGATTTCAATTATTTGTATGGGTAAGAGGTCAGGAATATCCATTTTACATAGATTTCAGTACTTTAAATCAGGAAAACGAATTTGATGTTGGCCCCTTTGTAAGTGGTGAAGATGTGGCTGTTCTGGGTGGTATAGCAACAAATGATCAATTTGAAGATGTTTTTGTATTGCAAGATGATATGAAGCATGGAGCGGATGTAATTCAGATTGAAGATGACCTATTTGTCTGGTATAGCATCTTAGATTTTTGAGGAAGATGGATCGACTGATAGATTAGCAGGATTAAAGGTTGAGGCTCATGATGTGAATGGAATGGTTCTTTGGGAAAAATCATTTTATTGACCTTATAGAACTAACCCACCTAGATATAAAACAAAACATACATAAATATTTTTGTAACGGGTGCGGTCCTTCAAGGTGATATGCATCCTCTTTTGTTGACAGTAAATAAATGAATAATGAGGGAGAAAAAAATGAAACAATCACTAATCTTTGACATGGATGGAACACTTTTTCAAACAGATAAGATACTGGAATTATCACTGAATGATGCTTTTGACCGGTTACGGACATTAAATAAATGGGATAAGGAAACGCCTATTGATACATACCGTGAAATTATGGGCGTTCCATTACCAGAAGTATGGGAGACATTGCTGCCAGATCATTCCGTGGAGGATCGGGAAGAAACGGATGCCTATTTTCTTGAAAGACTCATTGAAAATATAAAAAGTGGAAAAGGTGCCTTATATCCGGACGTTAAAGAAGTCTTCCGTTATTTAAAGGAGAAGGACTGTTCCATTTACATAGCAAGTAATGGGCTAGTGGACTATTTACAAGCGATTGTCGGTCATTATGGTTTGGATGAATGGGTGACGGAGACATTCAGTATCCAACAAATAGAATCATTAAATAAATCGGATTTGGTTCAGAGCATTATCGAAAAATACAACATAACGAACGGCGCAGTGGTTGGTGACAGACTTTCAGATATAAACGCGGCGAAAGATAATGGTTTAGTTTCCGTTGGTTGCAATTTTGACTTTGCGCGAGAAGATGAGCTAGCTCAAGCGTATTTTGTAATAGATGATTTGAAAGAGCTACAGAGCCTATTACCTAACCTACGCAATGATAAACAGAATGAGGATACAAAAGAGAAGATTGCTAGTCATTCAAACGAGATATGAGGTGAATAACCGTGGAGATAGAAGAGATCCGACAATCCATTAATGAGCTAAGTGAAAGTGACTCAAAGAGTTTTTTATTAAACATCGTGTTACAAGTAAAAATGATGCAGAAATCAAAAGATTCCCCGGAAGAAATTCTAGAAAATTTGAATTCTGTGTTCGATAGATTGGACGAGGTGTCACAAAGTAAAGGACAGCTTGAGGAAAATTATACAACTGTTCACCTTGTCTGTGGAGAATCTCCTGCTGGTTCATTACGCTCAGGATTAGGGGGCAGGAACAAAATTATCGCATTCCCTGATTTCTTTGCGGTAGGACCAATTTGGCAACTTCATAAAGAGGTTGGTCGCAAGAATAGGCATGAATGGTTGAAGGATCATCTTAATTATTCCGATGACTATTTGGAGCGGGAATACGAAAATAAATTTTCCAAAACACTCACAGAAATAGAGCGCATAGGCGAAGATACCCCTATTGTTATTTGGACGGCTGAAAATGCAAACGAACAGACCGGATTATTGTATTTTCTATACTTGTTAAAAGAAAAAGCGAATGAGATTTTCGTGATTAATACTACACTTGCCTATCAAAAACTATTTAATATGTCTGATTCAGGAGTTTTAGATATTCATACAGGTGAGATCAGTGGTGAGCAATTAAGAAAGATATATGAAGAAAAATTATCAGCTCCTTTAACGGAAGCGGATAGGAAACGCTATGAGAGGGAATGGCTTGCATTGTCAGAATCAAGAGCTATCGTCCGGTTGTGGGAAGATAATAAAATCAACACGGTTACAGAAGACTACTTTGATGATTTCATTGTGAAAACTGCCCGAGATATACATAGTAAGCAAAAGGAAAAAGACTTTATCAAATCTGCCAGGTTGATCGGAGAAGTATACGGTACATTTAATCATATTGGTGATGCGTTTCTAGAATATAGAGTGAGAAGTCTGATCTATAAAGGTGTATTTGAAATAAAGGGGATTCCAAAAGCGATGAGATATTACAGTGTAAAGCTGAAGTAATGTCCGGATTCATCCATGTTACTTAAACAAGAATGACAGGAGAAAAGTAATGTTGATAATTGTAGTTCTTATAGGGGTTATGACTTTACTATCCATAGATGGAAATCTGAGAAAAGGATACAAGCAGCAACAAGAAATGCTCGAGTTGTTGAAGGAAATAAAAGAAAAGCAGTGATCTTTTTTAATGGAAGTGTGTAAAAGAAATTCCAAATTAAAAAGCTCAACTTCTCTACAAAACAAAATAGAGAAAGTGAGCTTTTCAGTTACTTCATTATTTATATTTGAACTAATATAAAACTCCTAAGTTGATTTTAGCTATTTATTGAATTCATTAACTGGAAGAAGTATTCAGGTTTATGAGTCTTATTCAGGTTATACCAAGATTGTAATGTATCTGGTGCAAATACATCTAATTTTTTCAGTACTTCAATCGCAAATTCCACAGGAGCTATTCCTGATGCAGTAACTAAATTCCCATCGGATACGGCAGGTCCCGCCTCATAGAACTTTTCTCCCTTATAATTTGGACTTACCATTTTAGTATATTCCAAGTTATTAGTTGTATGCTTTCTAGTATTCAAGTATCCCATATTAGCTAGGGGCTCGATTGCACCACAAATTGCAGCAACAATAGTACCGAGCTTCAAAGCTTGGCCAGTTCTCTCCAAGATAGGTTGATGAATTTCTTCATTCCAAGTAGTCCCACCTGGTAAAATTATAAGATCCGTACTTTCAAGAGTACATTCATCAAGGGAAATATCCGGTTTTATGCTCAGTCCTCCCATCGTAGTAATCATTTCTTTATTAGCTCCTACTGTAATTACCTTTAAAGGTGTTAAACCTTTTTTGAAATATCTTCCGGAGTTCAGTTCAGCAACTAAATAGCCACATTCCCAGTCTGACATCGTATGAAATACATAAAGAAAAACATTTTTTAATTGCATCCAATTACACCCCTATCCCATTTAATATGCCAAACATAACATAACTTCCCTGACACCTAGCGTCAGGGAAGTTATCAAATTTGATGAAATTCTATTAATTCCGATAGAACTTCAATTATTCTTTTCTTAAGACTGATTGGCTCAATAACTTTAATAGATTTATTGTACGGTAAAAGTAAATAAGGTACATATGTATGTAGTATATCTTCTTCAAGAAGAAATACTGCTTGATTTGAAGTCCGCTCTTTTAAATAATGTCCTAAAAACCAATGTTGGCAAATATCATCCAATGCACTTGTATTTCCATTAATAACTAAAGAAGTAATCCCCTCTTTTTCTTCTATAGGTGGAAGGAGGTTTTTCATAAAAAAGTCACGCGCTGAAAAATTTTCTGGCTGGTTAAACTTATTTTCTGTTAGCACTAGGCTCTCCATTCGATCTACTCTAAAACTACGGATATCATTCCTAAGATGACAAAATCCAATCATATACCACTTATTATTCCAATAAATAATCCTGTACGGATCGACCAATCTATCATTTAATTGCTTTTCACTACTTTTATGGTAAAGAATCTTTACCGAGTACCCGTCAGCTACAGCCTGCTCTAACTCCTTCAAAAAAGGTTCCAAAGTCAGGGAACTTAATCCATTTATTACTTCAAGACTAGTTAAATGTTGATTTATCTTCGTTTCCTGCTCTTGATTCGAATATTTTCTTAGCTTTGAAATTGCCCTATTTAGTGCTTCACCACCATAATACCCGGCTTCTTCTGCAAAAATAGCAGCATGGAATAGTGAGGTTTGCTCCTCAAAATCAAAAAACAGAGGAGCTTCGATAAAATTGTTCAATAAAGTGTATCCACCGTTATGTCCTGGTTCTGAAATTATTGGTACACCACTTATTGAAAGTGTATCAATATAACGATATACAGTTCTTATATTCATTTCTAGCTTTTCTGAAATTTGTTTTGCAGTAATTTTTTCATCTGAACGAAGCATCCATAGAATTGCTAGAACATTATCAATTTTAGCCACAGAATCCACCTTTATATGGAAATAAATTTATTTGAAAATAATACTAAATAAAATACCTATTCATTGAATTTCTGTTTAATTGTGTTGGGGCATTACGAAAGGACACCCGTTTGTTGAATAAAAATCATTCGACTTCTATAACAAAATTATAAAAAGCGTCACCATTGGATACGTTCTCTTCCTGTTCATCCATCCACCATACTCCATAAGAATAGTAATAAATCCCATTTTGTAAAGGAGCTGAGAAACTATTATCTTTAACACTCACTTCAGCTTCATCACTTTCACTGACCTGTAATACGTGGAACTCATTTGGCTTCGGTTCATAGTTCATCACAAAAGTTATTTTCTCTCCAGGTTTTACTTTGATTTGTTCTTTTCCTCTCAAAAGTTCTTTTGGCCAGCTGTATCAACACACGTTGATTGACCATTTCCACCCCAGCAATAAGAACCCAATATCGTTTCATATGATTGATTCCTTACTTCTACCATAGCTTCTGGGGGCTTTTCCCCAGTTATTTCATTATGCGCATCTGAACAGCTAGAAAGAGTAAAACAAGTTAATAACAACGAAGCAACTAACCATTTTTTCATTGATTTGCCTCCACTTTTTTGTAAACACTCTAATTCATACTCCACTTTTATGTCTCACATTAATATATTCAACAGAAAGAGCGTTAATCCTTCTGTGATTAACGCATCCTTTAGTTAAAGACTTTATTCTGTTAGGTTAATTGATAAGTAATCTGTTGAACAAATCAAAACAACCTTTTTACCATTTTTCTCATACATTGTTGCAGAACCTTCACGCCATTCAACCTCCCAGCCTTCCTTTTTCAATTCTTTCTGGTATCTTTTAGGAATGCCTTGTTCTTCGGAAGCCTTCGACCAATTATACTCAATAACATTTTCTTCTTCTTTGATGACTTCAGCATCTTTTGGAATAGGAAATCCACCATATCCTTGTATTTGAACAAACGAGATGTTAGCTATAACGAAATACCCAATTATAATAACTGTGATGATTCCAAGCAGTGCAATTAGTGGCTTTTTGACCATAGATGCATTCTCCCATCCAACTTTAAATTCTTAAATCATCTAAAGTTTCTACACTCAAATAATTAAGTGTTTGAGTGCCTTTCTTTACTTTCCACATTTAAAATAATCCTCTCATTTAGTAAATTAGACAGAAGAGAATATTTATCCTTTTTTGAAAAAGGATTCGTCTTTTTCACTTCTGATAGTTCTACAATGAAATGGAAAAAGAAGGTAAAGTCAACCTCTATGTCGAATTTATTCTATTGGTGTATTTTCTATCTATATAAAGGAGGGCTTTTGTGGTTGGATGGTTTAATCTTGTTGGCCTTGTGTTGGGAGAGATGGCTTGGATCCTTCCGGTTATCAGTATGTTGAAGTATGAAGACCATTTTAAAAGATGGGCTGCTTTTTCAATGATTAGTCTCATGGCTTGTTCTGCGGCTCTGTTTTTCCAGATTTTCAGTTTATATGAAAGAGTGAAAGCGGAGGATTGGGCTGCCCTTTTAGATACTATGAGCTTTATCGTATCTGTATCAGTAATACTTCTTATCGGGACCATTTTATTGAATGTAATTACGATTAATATGTACCGGAAAAAGCAGTTTCTTCCTAGTTATAACTCTAAAAATGAAAGAGGATAGATAAAATGATAAAACGAAATATGTTGTATTCCACACTAATATTATTTTTATTGCTAGTTGGTTGTGCATCTGAAACGAGTGATGCAGATGGTCTAAATTCTGCTGTTGAAAATAATGAAACGCGAGAAAGTAATTTAGAAGAAAAAGCAGATGAACCTAAATTCGAAACCAAGTCAGAACAACCGGTAGTTGATAAATCGACAGACGTTTCATCGGAAAATGAAGAAAATGAAGAGTCAAGTATAACGGAGGGAAAAGCATTATCTGCATACTCTTCTGCAGAAATTGAATATGCTCGTGTCTGGTTGGCACTCGGTCCAAATCAAGAAATTGACCAATTAAATGTTGTCCATATTCCTGCCGGTGAACCTATCAATCCCGATGATGAAACTAGTCTAAGTTATCCAGAAGATGTGATTCAGTTATCAGGTTCACGATTAGTCGATGGATCTATCGTATATAGCGGGAATGGAGATGGGACGGTAAACGTTTATCGTGTTCCGTTGCGCTGGGATGGTGAATACCCGGCAGGTGAGGAATTTTATCAGGAGATTATTGATACTACAGAGTTAGAATACATAGATCCAGGTAATGATGTAGAAATTCTCGAATTAATAGAACGGTTAAATATCCAATCTTAAAGCGAGGTGATTGGGATAACCAATCTGGAAAAGGGATGATTGAATGTTTGTAACGGAGAGGTGTTATCTGAGGACCTTTAATCATGCGGATATAACCGATGTGAAAAATTTGTTTGTCAACCCGGACGTAAGAAAATACCTTGGTGGTATACGAGATGAAGCATCCATTGGCGAAGTAATGCAAAGTATGCTAGCTCCGTCTGATACTGATTTCTATTGGGCGGTTAGAGAGAGGCACACAGATAGTTTTATAGGGTTAATTTCTCTGAATCCTCACCATGATGGGCTTTTTCTTGAAGTTTCTTATCAATTACACCCTACTTGGTGGGGAAAAGGTTATGGAACAGAGGTTGTTCAACCAATCATAGGTTACGCTTTTAATGAATTGAATCAAGAAAAGTTAATTGCTGAAACACAAACTGCCAATAAGGCTTCTCGTAGACTCCTGGAAAAGGTAGGGATGCAGTTGGAAAGCAAGGTTATCCGATTTGGTGCGGAACAAGCTATTTATTCTATGGAACGTTACTAGAATCTGGTATGGTGATTAAATTGGTGAGGAGTGACCTTAGATGCAAATACAGCCAAATGGTCAATTAAATACTAGAACGATAGAGGTTCGAGGTCTAACCAAGTCGCAGCTTATTGATATTATGCATCAACAATCTATAGCAATGAATGAGTATGCAAAGAAATTATTTTCTGATGATAGATTCATTACTTCTCACGCAAAATATAGACTAAAGATTTTTGACGTAACTGTTGAGGACCTTGGCTTTACTAATGGAGCAACTTTGCCGCAAATCTTCAAAAAGGCGATTAAACTTGGATTGGAATTGTGTCCACTAGAGCTGGGTCCTCATCTCAGGTTAGAGTATGTGGATCAGCCTGAAGGTTATTTAGGTAACCCCTCAAAAAATCAAGCTCCATCTGGCTCGATTACAATCGCCTCCGAAATTATAAGCGAAGACGATGATTTCCCGAAAGGCTTCTATCTAAGAAAAATTGAGGGCGTGTTATGGCTACGTGGGTACATCGCAGATCATTTGCATGTCTGGAATCCGGATGATCACTTTGTTTTTTGCCAAAGATTATAACTGAAAGAAAGGTGTACAAGAATCTAAGCTGAATAAACCAATTAGTGAAGGTAAATGGACCATTCGAGAAATTGTAGGACATTTATATTATTGGGATAAATATAATCTTGAGATAATGGTTCCCAAAATGGCTAACGGAGTAAACCTCCCGCCGTTTCCAGACCATGACCAACATAATAAGGAAGCTATATCATACTTGAGAGACAATACTGTAGAATCCATTATTGATGCATTCATAGAAACACGGAAGGAACTTATTAAGCGTATTTCAGAAATAGAAGAAGATGCTAGATTTACAATAGGAGAAGGAAAAAGGCAGTTCTCATGTGAAAGTTATAAATATATTTGTAAAACACGACATTCATCATTTGCAACGAATACATGCAAAATTAAATAATTAGATTACTATGTTTTAATAAATTCTTACAACAATAGGGCAATGTACGTATTAAAATATAGGGGAGGGAAGGTAAAGCATGAAATATATCATTCAATACTTATCAGCGCTGATCCTATTTATTTTTTCAACATTTGCTGCATGGTATGAGGGAAGCGCGATCAGAGAAAACCCATGGGAGTGGAAATACACCGCATTTTTCTCCAATATAAATAATGCATGGATTATAGATGGTTCAGATATATCCCAATTAGACCATTTCATATACGCTGCTAAATTTTATCCGATCTTCCCTATATTGATGGTATTAAGCTTCTCCTATCTAGTAATCTTAAGTGGATATCTACTATTTAAATATGACACAAAAAAGCTCAATATTTTCTTGTCTTCTTTCGGGTTGATTCAGATTTTACTTGGAATAATGGTTTCCGACTCGCCGACAATTGGTGGAAAAACTTTTACGGTTACTTTTCTAATGATTGGTATGTTCAGTTCAGCTCTATCCTTTTTAAGAATGAAGAAGCTATATAAAGAGGCTTTATAAAACCCAATACTCAAGGTGCCAGGAGCGTTGATCCAATAGTTGGGCCATCGCTTTTTTATATAAGCTATTACACCGCGTAGCAAAAGAGTTGAAGTTTTATGAAACTAATTTATTAATTAGTACGTCATTATACTAAGTTACTTTTTTGGGGTGGGAATTTAAATCTATATAGGAAAGGGGTTTTCAGATGATAGATTCCACGGAGCTAACTGAATGTCCAAAATGTGGTGGAAATGAATTAGGAAGAGGAAAACATAGTGGATATTCAGTTATAAGTCCATTTAAAAAGATGCGGTTAGGTTCAAATGTTACATATATTATTTGTACTGATTGTGGATATATAATAGAAGGCTACGTAACAAATCCAGAGCGATTTAAAGGTACATTTTAGATACTGCTACTGTCCAAACGAATGCGTTAATCCAATAAAGGGATTAGCGCTTTTTTTAATGGATTGTACAGTGGATAAGATAATGCTTTGTTAAAAGAGATTCCACTAGGTCGCATTTTTTATTTCCTTTCATCAAATTTTCACATTACATGGTTAAGATAAAATTGGACAGTAGATTGGAAGTGAGGAACTACGATGGCAGTAGTAAGCAAGTTGACGACAATTGGTATCATGGTATTTAGTTTAGGAATAGGATTTTTAACGTTCTATTTATTAAGTAACCTGACAAAGGAACAAAGGAAAAAACATCTGGAGGAGTTGATATCTCAATTCATCAACTTTGTCATCTTCATCTGGTTAGGGAAGATTATGTTGAATTTATCCATTTTCGTAACCGATCCATTATCCATCCTGGCATACCCGAGCAATTCAAAAGCTTTTTATTTTGCGGTTGTATCCACAGCTTTATTACTCCTCTATAAATCAAAACGGAAAAACCTGCACGTACGTTCATTGCTGGGAAGCTTTGTGCCCGTATTTCTCATCGGTTCCTTTACATATGAATTTATACAAGTAGTTTGGAACGATGATAGATATGCTTTGGGGTATCTGCTTCTACTTGGGATTTTGATCGGTTTATTCTTTTTCTTCCGGGAACGTACAACAAGTACCGTGTTATTCATGATTGTAATAACGGTTTGGTCTGGCGGATTGATAAGTTTGTTAAGGTTACAACCTTTTGTGACGGTATTTGGGTATATCATGGATCCATGGTTTATTGGCGTGTTTTTCGTGATGAGTATGGGTGGCTTAATTTATAAATTAAGAAAGGGAGATACATAATGGGAATGATTGAATCCGATACGATACTTTTAGCAGGAATGCTTATTGCGATGGGAGCAGGTGCGTTATCTTTTCTATCACCTTGTGTCTTACCTATTTTTCCAGCTTATATGTCGTATATAACTGGAATAAGTGTGAAGGAATTACAGGGTAGTAAAAGCAGTGGGATGGCACGTCGATTATTGATTCATTCCATTTTCTTTCTGTTCGGTATCTCAATCGTATTATTAAGCTTAGGAGCAAGTGCTACGTTTATAGGACAGTGGGCGCAACAACTTCTGATTGGTGATTCCGGTTTATTCATTCAACGGATAGCCGGAGTGTTTATTATCGTGATGGGTTTATTTATAGGCGGCTGGATTAATCTGCCCTCGTTAATGAAAGAGAGACGCTTTACCTATTCGAAAAAACCAGCAGGTTATGCAGGAACATTCTTTATTGGTTTGGGATTTGCAGCAGGATGGACACCCTGTATTGGACCAATCTTTGGTTCAATCTTATTTCTCGCAGTAAGCAATCCTGGGCAAGGTATATTTTACACCCTGATGTATGTTATCGGTTTCGCATTACCGTTCCTCCTATTGACATTTTTTATAGGGAAAACAAGATGGATTGTACGATATAGCGGGGTCATTATGAAAATGGGTGCAGTATTGATGATTGTGATGGGAATTGTTCTATTCTTTGGATTAATGCCACGTATATCAGGATTTCTTCTCGATTTAATTCAAGATACATGGTTAGTGAGATTAGGATAAAAGGAGGTTTTTATATTGAAAAAATGGATTCTGATCATGGTAGTACTAGGGATGTTAGGTTGGGCGGTATTTGACTTTATCAATTCAGAAAATCCATCTCCGAATCAAATGACGGATGCAGAAGAAGTGCAAGAAACTGAAGGTGACGAGCGACAGGAAGCGACGGAAAAAGAAATTCCTGTTGGCCTGGAGGTCGGTAACAGGGCACCGGACTTTCAGCTACAAACGTTGGCTGGAGAAAGTGTGAAGCTATCAGATTTCCGTGGGAGCCGTGTGATGATTAATTTTTGGGCGACATGGTGTCCGCCTTGTCGTGCAGAAATGCCGGATATGGAGAAGTTTTACCAAGATAAAGACATCGTTGTACTAGCTGTCAATTTAACAGATACGGAAAACAGCTTGGAGGATGTAAAAGAATTCTCGGATGAGTATGGGTTAACATTCCCTATATTACTGGATACGGATCTAGAAACAGCTTCTCTATATTCAATCCAGCCATTACCAACTTCATACATGGTGGATTCCAATGGAATCATTAGGAATATGGCATTTGGTGCACTGAACTATGACTTAATGGTTCAGGAGTTCGAGAGGATGCAGTAAATGACAGATGCAGTATAATGGGCATGAGGTGAGAGGATGGAACAAACCATATTGGTTGTGGAAGACGATAAAATGATACGGGAACTGATTCGAATCTATCTGGAGAAAGCAGGCTATGAAGTAGTCGAAGCTGCAGATGGAGAGGAAGCAAAAGAGGTATTTTTAACGAGACATCCTTGCCTGATTGTACTGGATTTAATGCTTCCTAAACTTAGTGGAGAAGAATTTTGTACTTGGGTTCGAGCGCAAGAACGGAATGAAGTATCGATTATTATGCTATCTGCAAAATCACGTACCGAGGATAAAATAAATGGATTAAAAATGGGTGCAGACCATTATGTGGTTAAACCATTCGAGCCGGAGGAACTGCTCGCCCATATCGAAGCGGTACTGCGTCGTACGGGACAATTTTGTCAAAAAATCGCCCATAATGGATTATGTATTAAACCTCGAAAAGGTGAAGTGGTACTCTTTGATCAAGATATTAAATTAACGAAACATGAGTTCAATCTTTTATATCATTTTATGGAGAATCCGAATAAAGTGATCTCTCGAGAAAGTCTCATGGAGCAACTTTACCCTTATGCTGAAAAAATCGTGTCAGATCGTACAATCGATGCTCATATAAAGAAACTACGGAAGAAAATCGAAGAAAATCCTGCAGAACCACAAAGGATTATTACGGTTCGAGGAATGGGGTATAAATTTGTTGCGGAATAAATTTATCAATGCACTAGTACCTAAACAATTTCTATTTCGATTAACTTTTATCAATATATTGGTCATTACCGTTTTCGTAGGATTGAGTAGCTGGGCAATCTATAACACTGCATGTATGTTGGCAGATGGGCTAGTCTCAATGAGTGATCAAAAGCAGGCCCAGTTTGAGGCAACACTGTTCCAATATTTATGGATTTTCAGTATATCTATGATACTAATCGGCAGCCTTATCCATTTTTATTTAACGAAAAGGTTAATTCACCCTTTGAGGGAACTTATTCGGTCTACGAAACAGGTGAAGCTTGGTGATTACCCGAAACCGATTGAGGTAAAGCCTGAAGGGGAAATTGGTGAGCTCATTGGACATTTTAATGATTTAGTCCATCAACTGCAGGAAAATGAGTTGCAACGAAAAAAAATAATTTCCGATTTATCCCATGAATTCCGTACGCCTTTAGCCAACTTGAACGGCTATCTACACGCATTAGAAAAAGGGGTAATCGAAGGGGAACCAAAATTATACCATTCCTTGAAAGAGGAAGCGAAACGTCTCATTTGTTTGGTGGAGCAGATGGAGCAACTGAAAGAGTGGGATTACGTTTCCAACCAGGACTTTTTAGAAAAATCACCAGTTGATATGGTGAAAATGGTGGAGCAAACTGTCGCAATGTTTCGCTGGGCCTTAAGACAGTCACACATAAAAGTTCATGTAGACGTCCAATCGAATGTCTTTAAACTGAATGGGCCTGCTATCACACAAGTCATCAGTAACCTGCTTGATAACGCCATTCGTTACTATGATGGCACTGGTCCGATCATCATTGAGGGATATGAACTTCAGACGGAATATAAACTTTGTATAACTGGTCCTGGGAAACCAATAACACCCGATGCCCAAGGACAAATTTTTGATCGATTTTATCGTACCGAACCTTCCAGGTCACGTGAATTAGGTGGATCTGGTTTAGGGCTTGCAATATCAAAAGAGATTATCGAACAACATCAAGGAACGATAGGGGTTACTTCTGAAGGAAATGTTCACACGTTTTGGTTCAAGCTTCCACGGGGATGAGTATAACACTGGAAGCTTTAAAAGAGGGAAAAGAGGAGAGGATGGAATGAATTTCAATTTAACAGAAACAGGGGCGTTTGAGGCGGAATTCGAGTTTGGGAAAATCGATATTTCAAGCAATACGGATATTGGATTTCGTCCCGTGCAATTATTGGTTTCATCGCTTGCAGGATGTAGTGGAGGGTTATTGAAGAAGATATTAGAAAAGAAACGAATTGTGTTTGATACGATCACTATCGCAGCGGATATTGAACGAGATGAAACGGAAGCAAATAAAGTTACAAGAATAGCACTTCATTATACGGTATACGGTACAAATTTGAGTATGTCTCAGGTTCAAAAATCACTTGATCTTGCAGTGAAAAACTGTGGAATGATTCAGTCTGTAAATGGTTCGATTGAAATTGTGGAGACGATAGAAGTTCAAAATCATTAATGTCAAAGGAAGAAAAATTTGACAGGTCTATCAATCAGTAATATAATATTTAGAAATTTCTATACAAAAAGCGAGGATGAGAAGAGTAGTTAAGAAGTGGATATTTACAGAGAGCTCCTATTTGGTGGAAAGGAGTAATATTCATCTTAATGAATAAAGCCTCGGAGCTGCGCACGGATCTAAGAATCTCTTAGTGATACTGCGACGGGATCTCCCGTTATAGAGATAGGGTATGAATTGAATGTACCTGAAGAGGTTGATATGGTGACGTATCAACAAACTGAGGTGGTACCACGAAGTTACAACTCTCGTCCTCAAGAATTAGTTCTTGGGGGTGAGAGTTTTTTAATGCATTAATTTCTAGTATTTATATCAATATCAAAGAAAGGGGTATTATTTAACCATGAATCCTTTATTGTTTGAAGTTCCTTTACAAATAGAAACAGAAAGACTCATCCTCCGAGCACCGCATAAAGTTGGAGACGGTGAAATTGTTAACCAAGCTATTATAGATTCTCTTTACGAGTTAAAGCCATGGTTGCTATTTGCTCAAGAGCTTCCTACTGTTGAAGAAACAGAGATCAATTTAAGAGAGGCATATATTAACTTTTTAAAAAGAGAAAGTTTCCGTTTCCTTATATTCGATAAAGATAGCAATGATTTTATTGGAGTAACAAGCTTTGACAATATTGACTGGGACATTCCAAAATCTGAAATTGGATACTGGATTAATACAAGTTATAGCGGAAAAGGTTATATGACAGAAGCAGTAAAAGAGTTGGTTGATTATGGATTAGATAGCCTAAACTTTAGAAGAATTGAAATACGATGCGAATCGACGAACTATAAAAGTCGTGCCATTCCCGAAAGACTTGGGTTTGTATTAGAAGGTACGTTAAGAAATGAGGATTTATCTGCAGATCGCAGAGAGCTGACAGATACTTGTGTTTACTCTGTAGTGAGATAGCGATGTATATTACACAAAGGGATCATTATTTGATCTCTTTTTCAGTTGAGAAAACGTGGTATTGTTATCTTAATATTGTGATATTATTAAAGCAGATTGATTTTAGGTACGAATATTCATTTAACTGAAGTTGAAACTGGGGGATCCATAATGAAAAATTGCTTCCTACTTTTCGCATTATTACTTAATTTGTTTATTGCAGGCTGTAGTTCCCCAGAAAATATTAATAGTAATGAATTGAAAAAGTTGGAGATGAAAAAGACAACTGATCAAACGATTGAGGATGACTTTATATTCCGCCTTGTGAGCGAAAAGGCAGAGTATCAAGAGGGGGAAGAAGTAAATCTCTATGGAGAAATATTATACATAGGGAAAAAAGATGAGGTCATTATCCATCATTCTGCATCAGTCATTTCTTTTAGTGCGCGAGAAGAGATAAGAGGATATGATATTGATTATGCCGTAAGTGAAATTGGAGCATCCACAACGCTTAAAAAATTGGGATACCCATACCGATCAGGATATGATAAAGGTTCTGTAATTAAAAGTCCTTTTGATGATAACACGGAGGATTACGAGAAGTTTATAGAGGAGTTATTAGAAGGTGATGGCTTCCCCCTTGGTTATTATACGGTGAAGGGGATTGCCGACTTCTCTGCAGAAACTGAAGGAGATGCGGAAAAAGGGGCATATAAAATGGAGGCCACTATAGAGTTTAAAGTTGTTGACTAGAATCATCTTATTCTACTGAACGGATGCGTACTTCAAATTATATTAACACATTTTTCAGCGGAGTTAGTACAGTAGTCAATAGGGAGATTAGCGAAACCTTAGGAACGTTATTATGGACGTATCCTTCTAAATTATTGCCTTGGAAATAATTTCATTTGGGTTAACTTATGGTAGAACATGTTAATGTTTGAAAAAACTGAAACCTTCCTTTCACCTTTTCGTATTAAATAGTAAGGATAAATTATTAGACAAACTAGAAAACGGAAAGGGAGATGCTAATGCTACGGATGAGTATAGCTGCAATTGTTATATTAGGGTTCTTAACAGGATTTATAAACGCCAATTCATCAACAGAATCTGTTGTATGGCTAGTGCTTGGATGTACAGGTTTGTTGGGAGCTGTTACTTGGGGGTATAGCAGTAGGCAAATTATACAAGCAATAAAAAATAGCTCTGACTTCTGATTTCTATATAGTTTATCATAAAGTAACGAACGGAATATTTGAAGAAGGTGATCCATAATGGTCACCTTTTGTTTTGACTTTAAAGTAATCCTATGCCGAAGAGCTTAGAGGAGGGAACTTTTTTGAACCAGCATCGTAAAATAGTATTGAGAAATAAATATGGTTTCAGGAGGTTTAGATATGGAAACCGGATTTTTAATTATTGGGATTGCTCTTTTACTTATATCCTATTTGTTAGCTGTAAAAAAGCAAACATGGTTATTAGCTGGCTTTAATGAGAAAAATATTAAAAATAAATCGTTATTAGGTAAAATTACAGGAGGAATATTTTTTCTCCCATTAGGCTTGTTAGCAGTGATTCATAGTTTTGTTGATTATCCATATGAGGAAACAGTTCTTGGAATAGCGATGCTGCTACTCTTAACCATTACGTATCTACTGATCAATCGCAAGCGAGTATTATAACGTGGGCCATGAGTAAGATGCACTTAAGTATAATAGTTTTTATTATCATAGAGAAATGGAGGATGAAAGTGTACCAACAGACATTGTGCTTTATTCGTAGAAACGATGAATTACTTATGTTAAATAGAGAATACAAACCAACACAGGGATTATGGAATGGTGTCGGAGGTAAGATCGAAGGTAATGAATCACCTTTAGAGTGTGTAATTCGAGAAGTGAAAGAAGAGACTGATATTGATATTGCTAGGTATCCAATTACAGATAAAGGAGTTATTACCTGGAAAGTGGATGACTCCTCTACTGGTGGGATGTACGTTTATTTAGTGAACGTTGATGAAGATTTTGACTATAAAACTCCAAGAAAAATTGATGAAGGAATCCTAGATTGGAAGAAAATATCTTGGCTACTTGAAGATAATAACTTTGGCGTCGGGGAGATGATACCCCACTACTTACCAAACATTATAAACGTTGAAGGTAGATATAATCACTTTTGTGTAATTAAGGATGCAAAATTAACTGATTATAAGTTTGAAGAGTTGCTACCTAACAAAGAAAAATGGACGAATAAAAAATACAGCTCGACTATGGGTTGAGCTGTAAGTTGTTTATTTAGTTATCTTAGCTTCATCGCTTAGACCACTTACATCGAAAGCCTCCTGTTTGTTATCATACCTTGCTAGAAAAGTTACATTCTGGTCAACAATTTTAAATACTGTAAATACAATACCTTGGCCCTTTATGGAGTCATCTGGATTTAACCATGTTCCTTGTTGTTCTAACACAATAAAGTGGTCTTTTGCATACCGGTTTATTGTAACTAACTTTAATTTTGCACGTTTCAGCCATTCTCCTAATTCTTTATGATCAATAACACCGGTCCCTTTTGGACCGACAATTTCTAATTCGTTAGCAGTCACCTTTGATAATCCTTCCAAATCACCTTCATTCGATAGTTCTACCCACATATCTGCTGTTTCAATTGTATTCATCGTTGTCTTATTCAATTACTGTTCATCCTTCCTTAGAATTTAAAAAGTGTCCAGTGGTGAATCTAATAAAATCTTCATGTCTCATATCTCCCCTAATAACCAGTTGATTATAAATAAGTGGATCTATGAGTTGCATAAGTTGAAGAGCTGAAAACTCTGCAGGAATATCTTCATTCAGGGGTACCGTCAGGAAAATGCGGATTTACAACGCTAAGCACATTTTCGAGACGATTCCCCCATTTTTAACAACGTTAAGAAAATTTCAATGGTCTTAAAGAATCTAACGAGACCATTTTCTCGGAATTAAAATGGTATTCTCCTAGCAAATTAATATGTTCCCAACCTAGAGGCGACATATGGTGCAATAATTCTTCATTAAAACTACCAGACTGTTTTTGATATTCAACTGCTTTTGTTAGATGTAAGGTGTTCCAGATACTAATGGCATTAATGATTATGTTTAAGGCACTGGCCCTTTGCAATTGATGCTGTATGGTTCGCTCCCTAAGCTCACCTTGTTTTCCAAAGAAAATAGCTCTTGCCAATCCATTCATGGCTTCTCCTTTATTCAATCCTCTTTGTATTTTTCTTCTTAATGATTCATCCGATATGTAATTCAAAATAAAGATCGTTTTTTCTATTCGGCCCATCTCACGTAAGGCCGTAGCCAAGCTGTTTTGTCTTGAATAGGAACCTAGTTTTCCCATAATAAGGGATGCTGAAACTGTTCCCTCTCTTATAGAATGAGCTAATCGCAGAACATCCTCATAATTTTCTTTAATGACCTTTGTATTTATTTGTCCACGTAAAATGGCTTCTAATTTTGGATATTCACTTGCTTTATCTATTGTAAATAATTTTGAGTCTGATAAATCTCTTATTCTTGGAGCAAATTTAAATCCTAATAAATGAGTCAGTCCGAATATTTGGTCTGTGTAACCAGCAGTGTCTGTGTAATGTTCTTCTATATTTAGATCCGTCTCATGGTGCAACAATCCATCCAAAACATGAATCGCATCCCTTGAATTTGTATGAATAATCTTTGTGTAGTAAGAAGAGAATTGGTCACTAGTAAAACGGTAGATGGTGGCTCCTTTTCCAGTCCCGTAATGTGGGTTTGCATCTGCATGTAGTGATGAAACACCTAGCTGCATTCTCATACCATCTGACGAGGATGTTGTACCGTCGCCCCAATAGGAGGACAACTGTAATTTATGATGGAAATTTACTAATATGGCTTGGGCTTTATTCATTGCATCTTCATACATGCGCCATTGGGATACATTGGCTAGTTGCTTATATGTAAGTCCGGGTGTGGCTTCGGCCATCTTGCTCAAGCCAATATTCATTCCCATTCCTAAAAGGGCAGCCATGATAATGATTGTTTCTTCCTTATCTGGTTTTCGATTATTGGAAGCATGAGTGAATTGCTCATGAAATCCTGTTATATGAGCCACATCCATGAGTAAATCAGTTAATTTTATTCTTGGTAGCATCTGATAAAGGCTTGCGCTAAATTTTTTTGCTTCTTCTGGAACATCTTTTTCTAAGCGTGCAAGTGACAGTTTTCCTTTATCAAGAGAAACCACATCTAGCTTGTTGGAATTGGCAGCTAACCACTTTAACCTTTCATTAAGGCTGCTAGTTCTCTCCGTTATATAGTCTTCGAATGATAAACTTACTGATAATCTCGTATTCCCCTTCGATCGATTCCATGTATCTTCCGAAAACAAATATTCCTCAAAATCCCTATATTGTCTGCTGCCAACAATGGAAACATCTCCTGCCCGAACATGCTCCCGAAGTTCTGTTAAAACAGCCATTTCATAGTAATGACGATTAATTGTTGTACCATCATCCTCGTATAAATGCTTTTTCCATCGCTTTGAAATAAAATCCACAGGTGAGTCATCAAGCACTTTTCGCTTCCCGGATTCGTTCATTCCTCGGATAATCTCAACAGCCTGTAAAAGTGGCTCATTTGCCTTGGTAGAATGAAATTCCAGTACCCTTAATAACGTTGGCGTATATTTTCTAAGAGAATAAAATCGTTTTTGCAGTAAGTCTAAATAATCATAATCAGCAGGGCGTGCAAGCTCCTGAGCCTCTTCCACCGAAGAAACAAAAGAATTCCATTCAATAACGGATTCTAAAACCTCAAAAACGTCTAATTTTTCCTGTTTTGCTTTGATCAAAGCTTGTCCGATGTTCGTAAAGTGTATAACTTTCTCATTCAGCTTTTTACCGTTTTGTTTCTGAATTGCCTCTTGAGCTTTACGACCTTTTGATAACAGACTGAGTATTTGTCTGTCATGAATTTCAAAAGCTTTATCCGTTAACTCCTGAGTAAGATTTAATAAATAGACGGTTAATATCGAATATCGTTTATTTTCTTGAAAGTCACGAAATGCATAAGGCTCATATCTAGAACCTAAGCGAGACAACTGTAACAGGCGATTGCGATGCAAATGACTAATTTGCACTGTTTCTAATTTCATTCCTCGTATGTATTCGAGTCGTTCTATTACCTTTAGAAAAGTTTCGGGTGAAGGATGACCCGGTGGCTCTTTTAACCAACCCAATATCGTTTTATTGGATTCGGATGGATTCTGTGAGGAAATAATCTCTTCAAGTTTTTCTTTTTGCTTAATTGTTAGAGATTGATTAACCGTGTTGAATAACTTCTTTTCAGCCATTGCCCTTGCTTCCCACACCATTCTTTCAAGTGTAGTGGTAGCAGGTAGTATGATTTTATTTCTTCTTAGAAAATCTACACATTCACGTAGTAAATGAATGGCATCACCATTTTCCAAAGCTAACTGATGAAGGTGCTTAAAATCTGTTGTAAGTAATTCTCTACCTCTCGCAACTTTCATATAGTATCATCTCATTTCTGTATTTATTCAGTTAATTAGTTCAATTATATATCAATAGAGTGTACTCTATTGATACAAGTGTAGTAGACTGATAAAATCATAGTTAAGAGTGTCTCATAAGACTTGTCTCAAAAATGAGGTGATAGTTTGCGAAAAATCGGCTATATACGTGTCAGTTCAACTAGCCAAAATCCTTCAAGGCAATTTCAGCAATTAAACGAAATCGGAATGGATATTATTTTTGAAGAAAAAGTTTCTGGAGCAACAAAGGACCGTGAGCAACTTCAAAAAATGTTAGAGGATATACAGGAAGGTGACATTATTTATGTTACAGATTTAACTCGAATCACTCGAAGTACTCAGGATTTGTTTGAATTAATAGATTTAATACGAAGTAAAAATGCCAGCTTAAAGTCCCTAAAGGATACATGGCTAGATTTATCAGAAGATAATCCCTACAGCCAATTCTTAATTACGGTAATGGCTGGTGTTAACCAATTAGAGCGAGACCTTATTCGAATGCGACAACGTGAAGGGATTGAGCTGGCTAAGAAAGAGGGGAAGTTTAAAGGCCGATTAAAGAAGTATCATAAAAATCATGCAGGAATGAATTATGCAGTTAAGCTATATAAAGAAGGAAATATGACTGTAAATCAAATTTGTGAAATTACAAATGTGTCTAGAGCTTCATTATATAGAAAGCTATCAGAAGGGAACGAATAATCCTTCTTCATCCCAGAAAAGGGCCAAAAATGATAAATATTAATTTAATAATGTTGTTTTAGGCTTCAACCATCTTAGCGGAAGCTACTATATCGAAATCAAGTAGAAGGGGATTACTGCCCCATATCTACTTGATTTTTTTCGCATATGGGAACAAAATATGACTTTCTATAATGGTTTCATATTATGGAAATCTTACAAACTAGAAAAGGAGTTTTATAGTTTTTTAATTTTAAATATTTATATTTTACATACCTTCAATTCAAAAGGAGATATTAAAACTATCTATTAAAACTGGAGGATGAATTATGGAGGTTACAAAAAATACCCAATTACTTTCTACAGAAGATGCATTACTAATCAAAGGCTTTTATGCTCATTTGCTCAATCTTCCTAATCCTGAAAACAATAACACTTATGTAGAAAGAAATGTTCATTTATGAAAGCTAAACAAAATAATGAATATAAGTCACCTGTTGCCGCATTATTATGGTCAGTAACAATGGTGGGGTTTGGTCAATTTTATAATGGCCAATATATTTTTGGGTTTATGCTTTTAGTAAGCGAATTTGCGGTTAATATATTATCAAATTTGAACCTATCTATTCATCATTCTTTCCACGGAGACCTTATAACCGCACATGATATCGTAAATTACCAATGGGGATTATTCTATCCCTCTCTCTATGGCTTTTCCATTTGGCAAGCCTATAACAAGGCGTTAGTAATGAACTACCAGCGAAAGGAAAAAGAACCTCCTGAAAAAGTGTACCTGACAGGTTTTTGTATTGGTTTAGTTGTTGGAATGAATTTTGGAGTTTATTGGCACCATCATTTCCTTGATAATATCCCATTTTTTAAAGCGTTATCCAGCCCTGTATTTAACGGCCTTCTAATAGGAATAATCCTTGGATTTGTTGGTCATTTGATAGAAAAACAAAAAACTAAAGGATGATAAATATGCAGGATAAAATTGAAGAAATGGAAAAACTGGAAATTTTAATAAATCAATTTCAGGATCTTCATGAAGAGTACACAGGAGTATGGCTTGATGAGGTGTTTTTACATTGGGATTGGTGGATATCCTTAATTATATCAGTGGGTACTTGGATATTTTGGATTTTTTATCGAAAAAAAGAAAGTACTCATCGTCTTTTACATGCAGGTATTTTCGCTATGTTGATATCTATTATCCTTTGTTATATTGGTTCTGCGTTTGGTTTATGGTATTATACGGGTAAATTAACACCAACCTATCCTGCATGGTTCCCCTACAACTTGAGTTTGTTACCAGTAACTATTATGTTTTTAATTCAAACAAAGCCACATATAGCTTCATGGAAAAAAGGGATATTTTATGGTTTATTAACTGCATTTGTAGGCGAGCCTATTTTTGTATGGGCTGGTTTTTATGTTATGACGGGATGGGAGTATATTTACTCTGTTCCTATTTATGCTATTATTTTTATAGTTTGCGATTGGTTAACAAAAAGAGATACTTTTGAAAAAGTTTGATGCTAGTATAGTTTCATGGACACATCTAAGTTAAATTTATACAATGAATTTCAAGGAGGATGTGTCCGATGAATACAAGAAATAACGGTAAACGATATAAT